>DASWHH010000651.1:0-2371 GCA_036398295.1 bacterium | reverse complement strand
GCTCTCTCAAATGGGTTAGAACGAGTTTTGATCAACCCACTGGCGTGCCGGATGCTTCGGCCAATGCCCTGGGATTCGATATCGGTATTCTGGCGCAAAATCTCTTTCCGCACTGGACGCTTCATAAAAGAAACGAATCGTTTCCCGAGCGTTTCCGCAAATTTGGCCGTCAAGCTTTTCAGGGCCTTGCTTTTGGCCTGGCGCTGCTCAATACTGGTCCCGACCGATTGGAATATCTCGTAGAAAACCAAGGGGATCCGCTGCCGCAGATTCTTCGCCTCGGCGTGGCCTACAACGCCTTGGATACCAATGAAATCGGCGTGCTATTGGCTTTGGATTTAGAGAAGGAGTTGGTGGAACGAGACGAGAATGGTGTTCCCGACGGTTTTGTCAAAAGCTGGTTCACCTCGTGGGACAATGGTTTCGATAATCTCCGATTCGGCGCCGAGATTAACTTGTATCATATTTTTGCGTTCCGCTTCGGCCGCGATGAGTTTCTCAATTTTTCCAGCGGCTTTGGTGATAATTCCGTGGCTGAATGGACTTTCGGTTTAGGCTTCGGTCCCGAATGGGCGCGGTTGAACCTGGTACACCGGGGTTTTCCAACCGGGGCCCGTAATGAAAAATGGGTGGCGGATTTGGTGGTGAGTTATTGAGCAGGATCAAACTGAGCGGAGTTCCGCTCTGCGAAACTCCATGCACCTCAGTGCCCTCTGTGTCCCAATTCTAATAGTACCGATCCCGATAATCCTCAATCTTGGCTTTCTCTTTCAGGCTTTGGTACCAATTCGTGAAGACCTGGTTTTGCTTTTCAGATAACAATTGTTGCTTGATATTCTCCCGCTTCGACGCCAAATCGCTCGCGTCAAACTCCGTCTTTTGTGTCAACTGCAGCAGGTAATAGCCGCGTGTTCCGTCCACCGGTTTCGAGACATCATTGATCTGTTGCAGGCCGAAGGCCGAGCCAATAAATTTCGCATCGCGGCCAATTCCCGGTACGAAGCCGCTACGGGCGAACGGGCCGCTGCTTTTTACCTCCAGACCGGCCTCGGTGGCTGCTTCGTCAAAAGCAGCGCCGCTCTGAATTTTATCATAGACTTTTTGGGCAGCCTGTCCCGCCATCTCCTTGCGTTTGTCTGCCGACAGTTTATCTTTGATATTCTGGCTGACATCGGCGAGCGGTTTGATGCGCTCGGACTGGATACCTGCAATGTTGAAAACCAGGAATCCCTGCGGCACTTCTTCGACGTTGCCGATTTTGCCCTCCGAGTTCGCGAAGATGAAATTGCTGGCGCTGACATTCAAGCCCACCCCGGGGATGAATCCAGAGCCTTTCGCGAAAAACGCCGACGTATCGATCTTGGCATTCAGCTCTTTCACAATTTCCGCAAAGGAACGATTCTGGGCTTCCGTGGCCAAATAAGTGGCGTCGTCCCGCGCTTTGTTTTTGGTTTTCTCCGAGGGCTCAAACTTGAGCAGAATGTGCCGGGCGTGAACTTCCTCTTTGCCCTCTTGCACGCGTTTGTCCTCGACTTTTATCACATGCAGGCCAAAGCGTGATTTCACCGGACCGACGACGTCGCCGGCTTTAGCAGCGAAAGCCGCGTTTTCAAATTCAGCCACCATCGCGCCCTTCCCAAAAAATCCCAGGTCGCCGCCTTTGTCTTTGCTGCCCGGGTCGGTCGAATAGAGTGCCGCCAGCTCGGTGAAATCCTCCCCGGCCTGGATTTGCTGGATTAGTTGTCGCGCAGTCTCCCATTGCGCTGCGCTATCTTCCGGGGTGGCGGTGGTCGAAAAAATGACGTATTGGATTTTCCGCTTTTCTTCCTCCTGGAATTCATCCTTGTGGTTGTTGTAATAGCTTTTGATCATATCATCGCTGATCTCGATCGTCTGATCGCGATAGGTGTTGGGATCGCAGAAGATATATTTAACCTCGGCTTTTTGATTCTGCTTCAAATATTCGTGCTTGATTTCGTCTTCCGTAACGCGGACGCTGCTTTGCAGGCGCTGCATGAGCTTTTCCCCGGGGAGCGATGCCCGCAAGTAGTCTTCGATAGCCCGCCATTGTTGCGCGAGCTCGTTGTTATTGAGGGCGGCCTGGTAGCGCGCCATGTCGAATTGCTTGTTCTCGTTCTGGAATGCTTCCTGATTTCTGAGAAACGGTGGCGGGTCGTTGAAGATGCGATACACAATTTCTGCGTCGTAGGCGGTGATACCCTTTTCCTGAATGGCCCTTTGCATCAACACATCCCGCACCATCGATTCCCAAACCTGGTTGCGGAGATCCTGTATCTGCCGGTCGGAGACCTCGTCCTGTCCCGTGCGCTTGCGGTAGGAATCGAGCTCGGCGGCAAAAACGCGTTCAAAC
>DASWHH010000650.1:0-3034 GCA_036398295.1 bacterium | reverse complement strand
GCCGCATCGGCAAGTTTGAGCAAGCCAATGGCGGCACCCTGTTTCTTGATGAAATCGGTGACATGACCACCCCTACCCAGGTGAAGATACTGCGGGTGCTGCAGGAACGCAAGTTTCAGCGGGTGGGTGGCAACGACACCGTCGAGGTGGATGTGAGAGTGATCTCGGCTACCAACAAGAATCTGGAAGAGGAAATGCAGCGGGGAAATTTCCGCGAAGATCTGTACTATCGCATCAGCGTTTATCCGGTCTTTGTGCCGCCGCTGCGAAAGCGGCGTGAAGATATTCCGGCGCTGACCGCGTTCTTTCTGGAAAAATATAACCGCAATAACCGCCGCAAAGTGAAGGCGGTTCTGCCGCGCACGCTCGAGTATTTGATGAACTACGACTGGCCCGGAAATGTACGCGAGCTGGAGAACATGCTGGAGCGGTCGTTCTTAAACACCACCGATGGCGTACTGCTGCCTGAGCACCTGCCCATTACCATCACTTCGTTTAAAGATGATCTGAACTCGTCCGACACCTACATAGATCTAAAGAAAGTGGTGTCGCTCACCAAAAAAATCACGCCATTGAAAGAGCTGGAAAGAGAAGTCTTGCTGCAAGCTCTCCGTCTAACCAATTTCAACATGTCGATTGCAGCCTCCGAATTGGGGATTGGGCGAACAACCTTGTATCGCAAGCTGCAAAAGTACCGGATCAACGTCAACCGACTTTAGGAACAAATGGAAAAAGTGCCACGCACTTTCAAAGTGCGTGGCACTTAAAGTAACATGCCGATTTTTGAATACAAAGCCATCGACGAAACCGGTTCTGAGGTCAACGAGGCCATAGAAGCTCAGGACGCCGGGCGCGTCGCCGAGCAGCTCGATAAGATGGGCTATTTTCCGATTCGGATTCGTGAGAAGGGGGCAAGCGGCGACATTGAGATTTTCTCCACGAAGAAAAAAGTGAAGCAGGACGATCTGATTGTTTTTACCAAGCAGCTCGTCACTCTATTGAAGGCGGGAGTGCCGTTGCTCTCGGCTTTGGAGGCATTGGTAGAACAGGCCGATAACGAAACGTTGAAGGAGATTGTCAAAAGGGTCTATGTTGATATCGAGAGCGGGCTAAGTTTTTCCGAAGCGCTGGGAAAGCATCCAAAGATCTTTTCCGATCTTTATGTTAACTCCATCAAAGCCGGCGAAATGGGAGGGGCATTGGACGAAGTGCTGGAACGGCTGGCAGAGCTTCTGGATCACGAGCAGGTCACTAAAGCGCGAATCAAATCCGCCGTACGCTATCCGATTATCGTGGTGGTCTCGCTGGTTTTGGCTTTCACCGCATTGATGCTTTTGGTTGTCCCCAAGTTTATAGACCTGTTCTCTAAATTAGGAGTGGATCTACCCTTGCCGACGCGCGTTTTGATCGGCTTTTACACTGCTCTTACCACTTATTGGTATTTTGTTGTCGGGGCCTTGCTCATTCTGGCCATCGCATTCTACAAATATATCAGAACGGAAAAGGGCGCCTACCAATGGGACATGTTCATGATTAAGGTACCCATACTCGGCCCCTTGACTCTAAAAACCGCCATGTCGCGCTTCACCCGCATGTTCGAAACCTTGAACAGTAGCGGTTTGCCGATTCTGCAAACGCTGGAGATTTCTTCCAAAACGGTCGGCAATCAGGTGGTGGGCAAAGAGATTGAAAGGGCAACTATTGGAATTTTGCAGGGGCAGGGCATTGCCGGCCCGTTGAGCCAGGGCAAGATTTTTCCGCCCATGGTCATCAAAATGATTTCCATCGGCGAGCAGTCCGGATCGCTTGATGACATGCTGATGAACGTTTCGCGTCACTACGACACCGAAGTTGACTACGCAGTAAAAAACCTGACCTCAATGATCGAACCTATCCTCACCGTTGGCGTCGGCGTCATCGTGCTGTTTTTGGCGCTGGCGATTTTCATGCCGATGTGGGATTTAACCAAGCTGGCGCAGTGATTTCCACAATGACACAGTGTTCAGTTTTGGAAATCGCCTCCGCAAAGGGTGCAATGCAAAAACGGAACAGTATGCCGTTTTGGAACAACGGGGGATCAGGTCTTTTTAAAAACAATCACTTAGTCGGAATTATTTGCCGATGACCGGAAAGTTTATTCCTATTTGGCACAGGGGGCATGGGTCCATGATCCGGTTTTGCAAAATTGTAGAGTGCCTTAATTATATAATAATTAAATAGTAATGATGGCCGATTATTTTCCTGTTTAATCTGGCACGGTGATTGCGTAAGCAGACGCCGAAAGCAGGTAATGAAAAATCAAAAATCAACCTGAATTAATTCAACACAATTGGAGGTTCAAATGAAAAATCAAAGTGGTTTTACCCTCATCGAATTGATCATGGTCATCGTGATCATCGGCATATTGGCTGCCATCGCGGTTCCGCAATTTGTCGATCTCAGTGACAGCGCCCAGGCTTCTCAATGTAAAGCCAATCAAGCGGCGGTTGAAGCGGCGGCTTCCATTGCTTATGCCGACAGTGCCCTGGCTGGCAACGCGCAATTCCCGGCTTCACTGGTTGGTTCGATGTTCAAGACCGGCAACGTGCCTACCTGTCCGTTTGATAGCGACCCGATTGGTTACAACAGCACAAGTGGCACGGCCAGCTGCCCGAACACAATTGCTGCTCACACGCGCTAATCAAGGATGACCTTTTTTCAGGGACGAAATTCAAATTACGCGCAGCACACACAGGGAAGCCGTGAACGCGGCTTCCCTTTCTAATTTATAGCGATCATGAAAACGAATACAAAAGGGTTCACTCTGGTTGAGACGGTGGTGGTGGTGGTGATTGTCGGTATTTTATCTTTTATTGGATTTGCGAGTTTAAGTAATCACCAGACAACGTTTGAATATGAAACCATAGTAAAAAGAATGGCCACCGATGTTCGTTTTGCGCAGCAGTTGGCGGTGTCGGAGGGACGGGGTACGAGGGTGTACATCGATGAAATCAATAACCGTTATTATCTCGAGTGGGATGATGGCACCTACGTA
>DASWHH010000649.1:0-4968 GCA_036398295.1 bacterium | reverse complement strand
AGTTGGTAACCCGGGACGTAAAAATTTTCTGTATCTCTTCGAGGGTCAGATTGCTGATCGGGTTGTCGGGATGGAGATAAATGCTGAGCGCATCTCTTGCCGTAAGTATGGAAATACCCAGCGAGCCTTGCCTTTCTACCAGTTCTTTGACTTCCTCCGGCTGCCACGGCCGCGACGTCGCGCAAATGTCGGTTGTACCGTTGATCAAGGCACGAATACCGGTGGCGCTGCCACCGCCCTCCGTGTAAACCGCAATTCCGGGATGTCCTTTCATGAATTCTTCCGCCCAACGTTGCACCAGAAACACCATGGTATCGGAGCCTTTGATGCGGATCGACTGGGGTGCATCCCGAACCGCCGGGACTCGTCTGCCGGCACAACCATAAAGCATAGCGCATAGCGCCGAGAGCATAGCGAAAACAAAAGCCTTCTGCGCCATGCGCTTTGCTCTCTGCGCTCTGCCCGTTGCGCCATGCGCTGTGCTCTCTGCGTTTTTCCGCCTCACCTTCCCTCCGCCATCGATTGCAGTCGGGGATTGATATACCGGGAACCGGGAAGCCATTGCGGTGGGATGTAGGTATTGGCGATCTGGTTGGCGAAAACCAGCAAAAGCTGCAGGTGCTGCCGAACCGCCGCCAGATTGATGTCCTGGCTGAGATCGTCAAATGGGGAATGGTAAACAGTTCTGCCCCATTCCACAAATCGCCGCAACCCCGCAGGGGCGCTGGTATTCCGGTAGTCGATTCCCTCCATCACCAGCATGGCAGGAATGCCCGCTTGCGCAAAGCTGAATTGGTCCGAGCTGTAGAACGGCTCCTTTTCCAAAAATACCGCCGGTATCGGCGAGACGGTCAGTCCCATTTTTTCGGCGGCAGATTTAAGCATCTCACCCAGTGTCGATAAATCCGCGCCAACTCCGCTCACGCTATTGAATTGCTCGAAAATGGCCAACCCGTCGACGTTCAGGTTGGCGACTGTCTTGTGCAGAGGCACAAGCGGATGGTCGCAATAATACCTCGATCCGAGCAGGCCTTTCTCCTCGCCGGTTAGAAACAGAAAAATGATCGAACGACTCGGCGTTACGGGCAAAGTTGAGAATGCTCGCGCTAACTCCAGCAGCCCGGCCACCCCAATGGCATTGTCCACCGCGCCATTGTAGATGGAGTCGCCTTGCGTCGGTACGCCAATTCCGAGGTGGTCATAATGGGCCGATATGATCAAATAGGAATCTTTGAGGAGAGCGTCGCTGCCTTCCAGCCGGCCGGCCACATTGGCCACCATAAAATCCCGTTCTCGAAATTTTCCGCTAAAACTGGCGCTGACTTGCAGGGGGAAGCTGCGCATCACGCCGCTGGAGTCCAAGGACAATATCTCTTCAAGCTGAAAATCCGAGTCTTTGAAAAGGAAATCCGCTTGCTGCAGATTCAACAGCACGTTGAGATTGTCTGAAATGCCGTACGGGGATTTAATGTCTTCGAAGGCGAATTGCGTCAGCCAGTAGTTCCAGTCCAAAAACCTTCGCTCTCGCGGCAGGGGAAGCATGATGCTGCCGCGGGCCCCACGCGACAGCGCAATCCGAAACTTCATGGACGGATCGGAATAGACTGTTGGGTTTTCCCCATCGAAATAATTCGCATCGGTTGAAAGCGGCTCACCGGAAAGGAAGACCACAATTTTGTTTTCCACATTTAGCAGGCGATAATCGTTATAATCGTACTCCGGAGCCAAAATCCCGTATCCCACAAACACCAGCGGCAGTCTGGTGGGAATAAAGGTTTGTACGCCGGGATTGTAAAGAATATAGTCATCCCAGAGTTTGAGAGTACGGCTGCTCTCTTGCCAGAAAAAATTGAGCTGACTGTCCGCGAGCGGCAAACTGCCATGCAGTGGAAAATTTTGAAAGAAGGAACCGCCATCACCGAGTGGCTTGATTCCATACGCCTGCAATTGATTCGCGATGTAACTCGCCGCTTTCGCCTCACCGCGACTGCCGGTAGCGCGCCCCTCCAATGAGTCGTCCGCCAAAACCTGCAAATGATGGCCTACGTTTTCCTGTGAAATTCGCTCGATAAGAGGCTTCACCTCGTCATCGATGGGCAGCGACAAACCCAATACCAGAAAAACAGGAGGAGGTATGTTCATAAACAATGGCTAATTCATTAACGCTAAAACCATTGATGGAGTGCTGGAGCAATGGAGTATTGGGGTGCTGTGACATTGATCCATCAATCCATTATTCCAACTGTAGAACAGCATCACTCCAGTACTCCAACACTCCATCACCTCAACGCGCGCGTTCTAACCCATCACGGAAGCCCTGCGGGTGGCGAGGGCAAGAACATTGCCCGAGGGGTCGGAGAAAAACGCCATCCACTCTTCCTCACCGGGCTTTCCGAAAACGCCGGTATCATCGCGGTGAATGAGTTGAGGCACATGGAGGAATTCAATTCCCTTTGACTTAAGTTCTGCGTAAGCCGCATCGATGTCATCGACCCAAAAATACAACGTGGCCTTTGGACCGGTTTTTTCAAGCAACACGCGCACACCGGAAAAGTCAAAAAAGACCAGACCCGGTGGGTCGAACTTGTTAAGAAACCGCGCGCCCAGCTTGTCACGATAGAAAGCGATCGCTTCGTCGAGGTCGCGGGCATAAACGGCAATTTGATGAATTTGGCCGAGATTCATGAGTAGTCTCCTAAGAAACGCAATGCATCTTTCATAAAATATAGCATTAAAGCAAGAAGTCTTTGTTGGATTTGGCGTGTTTGATAACTCCCCCTCAAATGGCCTGCTTAGCTTTCCACCCCAAAGGCAGGGTTCCAGATGATTTCCCAGAGATGTCCATCCAAATCTTTGAAGTATCCCGCGTAGCCCCATTCTTCTTGCTTGGGTAAATCTGACAACGTGCCGCCCGCGGCCCTGGCACGTTTCAAAATGAGGCCAAACTTCTTCTTTGCTGGCTGCGACATGACTCAGGATGCACTCCGCAGAACTTCGTACCGAGTCCGGTTGATTGGCAAGCTTTGCGGATTCTGCCGAATATATCCAAAAAAGCTCAGAGATTCAAACATAATCTTTATGCCTTTGGAAAAGATAGAGGGCATAGAAATAGATACGTCTATTGAAAAGGAAAATCTTATGGCCAACATAAATCTTGCGGACTATTTAGGTCTTGTGGATGCGGTCAAAAATTCTCCTAAAAAATACCTCTGGTCCACCTACGATGCCGAGGCAGACGTATTGTACGTTAATTTCAAAAAACCCAGTTTTGCCACCGACAGCGAGCTCACCGATGACGATGTAATTGTACGCTACGAGAACGACGATGTGGTTGGACTCACGATCCTTCATGCCATTAAACGCTAAATAGAACCTTCAAAACAAAAGCGCTGCCACCCGCGGCTTCTTAAACAAGACATCATACTCCCCCCGACACTCCATGAGATACTCACCCGTCTCGTTGACTCGTTGAGAGATGTAATCAAAAAAGGCGCGAGCAACTTTCCGGACGTTGTCTCTAGGCTGCCCGGTTTTTGACATCATCTCCAGCAGAAATTCTTCAGTGGATACGATATCGGTCATGCCTTTGGCAGGAACCAGTGTGCTGCCGCAAACATACATCACAATCACTTTTTTGTTGGGATTCAAAAGATTTTCCTCCTCACAATAAAATGGTAGGTACCATTTAAGCAAAAGGTACTGAGCATTCGATCAAAAGGTACGTACCATTTAATCAAGTGGTACGTACCTTTTACGCAAATGCTTGGTGCCATCTAAGGAAGCGAGCTGATGAACGCGAGTAATAGGTTTCTCGACCCGAACTCATGACTCGCCATGAACCCTGACAGGGTTCCGAAATCCTGTCAGGGTTTTTTGCCCACTCTCGAATGGCACTGCGAATTAATCATCGGCAAAGTCGTTGTATCAGCAAAAAGTGAAATTGCATGTTCACAATCGTCCCTAATCTGTCATTCCCGCATGTTTTTGGCGGGAATCCATTTGTATGGGATGATGGATGCCCGACAAAAGCATTCGGGCATGACAAGTTAATCTTGATGACCTCGTAAAAAGTCGGACTTGCTAAGCTTCTTAAAGTTGGTGTTCAATTTGCTTGTTTGAGAAAAACTGCGGTTATTTTAAATTTCATCAGGTCATTTTGAAAAAGAAGGAAGGAATCAAGGACTATTTTGGGCGCTGCAGCAGAATGCAGAACCTTTCAAAAAAGCTCTAATTGGCTCCTCTTACTCTGCAAATGCTGCAATGCGATTTGAACGTGCTTCTCTTGAATCAACCTGCTTTTCCGGTCAGACCAATTATGTATGGTTCGTACAACCTCCGGTGGCTGGATTCCCGGCTGGTCTCGGAGTACATAATCTACTGATGCCAGTGTCTCAAGCGACAAAGCGGATTGAAAGCCATCGATCAGAGTTATCAGGTTATTCAGTCTGGTTCTCTGCTCCTGAGTGAGTTCTTTGTTGATGTATGCTTCCACTTCTCTTGCCCGATCATACTGCAATTCTAAAGGCTCAAAGGCCTTCGCTTTCATTTGCTCCAAACCTTTGAGATATACTCCATTCAAGTCATGAAGCATGTGTTCAACTTGAACACTATAGGGGCCATAGTGACTCACATCGAATTTCAAACGGCTGAGGCTTTTTTCACCGAGGCGTTTTAAAAAGTAGGCCAGCTTATTGGCTACGAACAAGCTGCTGCTCTCACCCATCGCTTCGTAGTAAAACATAGCATACAGCAGCATAGCTCTTGCCGGTGTGAGTTTGACCTGCCTGGTTGACTCTTGCTTTTTCAATATTGCCTTGACTTTCTCACTTGGTTGGTAAATGGTGATCTGAACATCTGTTAATGAAGCCAGGTACTGTTCCATGAGCGTTTTTACTTTGACCCACTGCAAGCCGCCGTTTCCACACCCCAACGGCGGAATCGCGATAGATTTTATTTGCTCGCGTTTTA
>DASWHH010000648.1:0-6628 GCA_036398295.1 bacterium | reverse complement strand
GTGACTTCACGCTGCTTTAAGCAACAACTATGCCAGGGATAGATCGATTTTCTAAGCTGTATGTAATTCAATGGCTTAAATCAAGCACTTGTTGGCGGTTCATGTGCTCAGTTTTGCCTTGTGATGAGAGATTGGACTGTTGTGAGACAGTGCTACGATTTGACAATTTATTTGCATTCTGCTGGAGGCAAAAGCAATCTCTGGCTACTGTGCAACTTCAAGTTCAAGATGACTGGAGCGGACAAAGTCAATAACCGGTAATGATAAGGGGAATCACCCGCAAAAAGGAATGTTTGATGGAGGGCTTGACCATTTAAAGTAAAATTCTTATTTTCAGTTTAAGATTTCGTAACATAACTGGAATCTTGCGCATGATTTCTTATTTTGAATTACTCCCCTATATAAGAAATCACTGAATTTATTGGATAAAGGCATCTTCTATGACCACTCTGCTCGTTGCGGATGACGAACAAACCTTCCTCGACTTCATGGTGCGGCTTCTGCAAAAGGACTACCAGCTTTTGATTGCGAGAAACTGGACCGAAGTTCTTGAGAAATTTGAAGCCAACCTGTGGCGCCTAAATGCTACAATTTTGGATGTTAATATGCCCGGACTGAGTGTGGATCCGTTTGCCATGGTTGAGAAGCTGTTGAAATCCAACCCGACGATTCCCATGGTGATCATCTCCGGTCAAGATATTGTGTTGAGGCACGAGTTTCTAAGGATGGGAGTTTTTCATTATCACGGCAAGCCTATTGACATGGTGGATCTGAAACTAACCATCAGGAATGCCACCGAATACAATCGTGTAATGCGAAAGCTGGAACATTTTGAGCGCGACAATCGGGATGACGTCAAATACTATCAAAGATTACTCAAAGTGAACGTCAACGATATTGCCGAGAAGATTCGCGGCTACGACTCGCCGGTCAATAAGGTGCCGGTTTTGATCCGCACTGAGGCGGGAACGAAACCTTACATGCTGGCCAAAGTGATCAGCCTGGAGGTGGATAACAAACTATTCTTCAAAAAGGTTTGCAGCGAAAATTTGAAAAATATCGTGCCACACAATTTGCAGCATGGAGACACGCTTTACTTGGAGGGCATCGAAAAATTGGCCAACGAAGAACACGCCTATTTGCTCAAGCTGCTGGATCATCTGGAGGGTGCTGAGGACACCAACGAGAGCTTTTTGCCTAAATTTCGCTTGATTGTTTCCACTTCCAATCGCGGCGAAGCGGAACTGAATTCCAGTCACACGCTTAGTCAATTGCTACAGCGGTTGTCGAAAGTGGAGTTTCGGGTCGAGCCGCTGCGACTACGCAAACATGAACTGCGAGAGATTGTCTCCCTGGTGTTCGAGAAGCTCAAAAAAGATCGATATGCTTATGCAGAGACGATTTCCGATGATCTTTACGAACTGTTTGCCGATTACAGTTGGCCTCTCAATTATGACGAATTGCATTTCGTTCTGGATTCGCTGTTGACGACCTGCCCGGACTCCAGTGTCCATCCCAAACATCTGCATCAACTGGATTTTTCGGATATCGGCAACTCAAAATACCCAACCCTGGACGAAATGATTTCAGAGCACATAAAGAAAACCTTAAGGCGTACCATGGGCAACAAATCGAAAGCCGCCAAAATGCTGGGCATTACGCCTAAGACTCTCTACGCGCGAATGCGAGACTGAGAAAGGGTTAAAATATCTTGACTTTGTTGAGCTTGTTTTTTACATTTGCCGTCACTTGCCGAAGTGGTGAAACTGGTAGACGCGCACGGTTCAGGGCCGTGTGTCCGAAAGGACGTGTGGGTTCGACTCCCACCTTCGGCACCAACTTAATCTCCTCAAATCAGCCACGAGCCACACCCACAGCGATTCTAAATTGTCAACTGGAATGGAATCCTAAGAAAAACGTTAAGTGCATGAGTGCCGCATAAGCTTAAGGAGGGCGTTATGCCTACTTTTATTCGACTGGTTAATCTGACGGAGCAGGGCGCAAAGAACATCCATAACCTACCAAAAATGATTCAAGACGCTAGAAAAGTCATGGAAAAGCATAAAACTAAAGTCGTTCATCTTTACACGACTTTGGGAAATTATGATCTGGTTGCCATCATAGACGCGCCGGACGCCAAGGCCGCGGCCAAAGTCAGCGCCGAAATCGCGGCACAGGGAAATTTTCGTGCCGAAACCCTTCCCGCGGTTACAATTGAAGAATTTATGGAAGGCGGCGTAGGAGAGTAGTAAGTGGTCAAGCATTCCTTTGGCGCCGCGCTTCAAAAAAAATCAACGCCGCTGCGACGGCAGCGTTCAATGAATTTACCCGGCCGTACATTGGAATTTTGACCAGAAAATCGCATTTTTCTTTGACCAGCCGGTGCAGCCCCTTGCCCTCGCCACCAATAACCACGCCCAGCGCTCCGGAAAGGTCGGCTTCGTAATAAAGTTTGTCCGCCGTTTGATCGGCTCCGACAAGCCAGATATTCTTTTCCTTAAGCTCCTCGATACAATTATTCAGATTCGTTACCTGAGCAATCAACACATGCGCCGATGCCCCGGCCGAGCTTTTAGCGACCGCGCCAGTTAGCCCGACCGAGCGCCGTTTCGGCAGAATTAGGCCGTGCACACCTGCACCATCGGCGGCACGAATGACGGCCCCGAGATTGTGCGGATCCTCCAGCCCATCCAGCAGAGCCAGAAAAGGAGTCTCCTGCAATCGACCGCCTTTTTTCAGTATATCATCCACCTCAGCATATGTTTGCGGGTGCACCAATCCTACAATGCCCTGCGAATCGGCGCCAGCGATTTCAATCAACCGCTTTTGTGGCAACCTTTGCACAAAGATTCCCGCACGCTTAGCCAAGGAAAGAATCTCTGCGACTCGGGAAGCGTCGAGATGATCGGCAAGTAGAATTTTTTCAAACTTGAGGCGCGCCCTAAGCGCCTCTAAAACCGGATTGCGGCCGTAGATGATTTCCGACATATTTAACTCACGATTTCTCGAACCTGCTTGGTTGTGATGCGCAAGTCATGTTAATTATTTTCAGTCAGGGAATCAAATAAAAAATTGACTTGACATTTTTAGGGAATTTGTTAAACTGAAACCTGTCTCTCGGGAGGGCTCCAGCAATGGTCTATATCAAAAAGAGCCGTAAGATAAAAGCCGATCCGGAAAAAATCTGGGATTTGATCAGTCAGGTAAAATACTATCCGGAATGGATGCCTGGCGTGGTGGCCGCCGAAGTGCAGTTTGAGCCAGGTGGCCGTCATACGGCCCTCGGTCGAAAACAACTCATCAAAACTGACATCGAAGTCGGGCAAGGCGAAACGTTGCAAGAGGTCATTGCATGGGAGCCGCCACACAAAATAACCTGGCAGCATTTGCAAGATATTATCAATGGCAAAGAGGTGAATTACGCCAAAGAAATCAAAACCACCCTCTCGGTTACCAACCACGACGGCGAGATAACCTTCAGGATGATTGGCTCGTGGGAACCGGTGGGGATTTCCGGGCAATTGTTGAATCGGATGATGAAGCGCATGGTTGCCAAAAATTTTGAGAAAGCTTTGGAAAATCTCGAGAGGCTCAGCTCCAACGGCGGCAAAAATAAAAAAGCCTGATGATTGATTCATCAGGCTTACCACTCCACCCACCATTTCTCTACTCGTAATACAAATACTTTCTCCAGTATTGGTTATCGCGCGCCTTTGAGCGCACCAGATGCAAATAGAAATAGCTGCTCAAAGGCTTCGGCTTGTTCAAAACCATCATACCGGCTTCTCTGGGCGTGAGATCCCCCTTACGGGTGTTGCAGGTTTTGCATGAGGTGACCAGATTTTCCCACACCGTCTTTCCGCCGCGCGACTGCGGCAGAACGTGATCGAGCGTCAATTCGCTGGGTAGCGTCTGTCGGCCGCAATACTGGCAGGTAAAGTTGTCCCGCAGATAAATGTGTTTTTTGGAATACGCCTTCTTGCGGTAAGGAAGATTGATGAAATGCACCAATCGGATAACCGCCGGGACCGGCATAACCGTCGAAGGCGAACGCATCACATGCGAGGTGTTCTGCTCGCTGCAGGCCACGCCTTTGACAATTAAGACAATAGCGCGTTTGACGCCGCATACATGTATCGGCTCGTAGCTCGCGTTCAAAACTAAAACCTGGCTGTTCATAGATGTCGCTGAAATTTGTTGGTTAATTTAAAAATTTCGTTTTTCTTAGTCAAGATGAATTTGATTTTCAATGACACAAAGTATGCCGGGTTTTCTCTTGCAATTTTAGTGCGATTGTGTTAAAATGTTCACGCCTTTAATTTATTCTAACCATTTATTTAGTGAGAATGAAGAAAGTCGTCGACCTGCGCAGCGATACCGTCACCAAACCGTCGCCGGCGATGCGCCAGGCCATGCTCGAGGCCGAAGTTGGGGACGATGTGTTTGGTGAAGACCCCACTGTAAATCACCTGCAGGAAATGCTCGCCGAGTTGCTGGGCAAAGAAGCGGCGCTATTTGTCCCCAGCGGGACGATGGGCAACGAAATCGCCATCAAATGTCACACCCGTCCCGGGGACGAAGTGATCTGTGAATACGGCTGCCACGTTTATAACTACGAGTCCGGTGCGGCGCCATTCTTATCCGGTGTGCAATTTCGCCCCATCAAAGGCCAGCGCGGCGTGATTACCGCTGCGCAGGTAGAGGAAGCGATTCAGCCCCTGCCAGATCACTTCCCGCGCACTTCGCTCATCACGGTCGAAAATACTCACAACAGCGCCGGCGGAACCATCTTTCCGCTCAGCGAATTGGAACGACTCTACGCTCTGGCCAAGCAGCGCAATTTGAAACTACACCTCGACGGCGCCCGCATCTGGAATGCAGCTGTCGCCTCCGGCGTTTCTGTGGAAGACTACGCTCGTTATTGCGATTCCATTGCAGTCTGCTTTTCCAAAGGTCTGGGTGCGCCCGTGGGCTCTGCGGTTGCCGGTTCCAAGAAATTCATAGTGGAAGCCCACCGGCTGCGTAAGCTGTTGGGCGGCGGAATGCGTCAGGCCGGAATTCTGGCGGCCGCGGCCAGGTACGCCTTGCAGCACAATTTCGACCGCTTGCACGAAGACCATCTCAACGCGCGTTTTCTGGCCGAGGAGCTGTGCACCATCCCTGGCATCAAATTGGATCTCGAAGCGGTGCAAACCAATATTGTGATTTTTGACATTGAGGAAAGCGGAACTTCAGTGCAAGAAATTTTACAAAAATTGAAAGAAAATGGCGTTTTAGTTGTACCTTTTGGCAGCACCCGTATTCGTGCGGTGACCCACCTGGATGTGAATCGAGAAGAAATTAAAAGAGCAATTCGAGTGGTTCGCGGGGTATTGAACTCGAATTAATCACGACTAATGAAAATAGCTAAGCTTTTTGAGAGTTCTCTTTTCTTTCTTTCGCTTTTCGCTAAACCCGTAAGCACCGGTATCTACCTTTACCATTTGAGTTATAGGTCCAACAACAAAACAATCAACCTGGCTAGAAAATTACTTCTTCTTCGATAGCTTTGATTTTTTGAAAAATAGAGCAAAAGCGAAAATGACATGGGCAAGCAACGACCAATAATCAATTGACAATCATCAATCTAAAAGTCTCCCCAATGCTGTGGCAGTTTACGAATCAATCTCAAGTCTTCGGCTTTCTCGCCGCGGCGTTCGTTTGCTGTTCGCAAAACACTCCGGCGTGGGCGCAAAACGATAACCATCAGGCAGAGCGCCAAATCACTATTGGCGATCTGTCAGGCCGCACCGATATTCGGGAATTAGCGATTCCCACCCGTGTCGGCCGCATCGCGGTAGCTGCCAGTGGCAACGGCAAACCCTTTGAAATCGTCAATCTAACACCGCAAATATTGGAATTGTTGTATGAATCTTCTTTTCCGCTTGACCGCAACAACCCCAATAAAATAGCTTACAAATTTTATGAAACCGAACGGGCGTTGATCTCCGCGCTCATCCTGGAGGAAGTGGATTTTGCGGTTTTGGAAAACGAAGTTTCGGCATCGGAGGTGAGTCAGTCGAATAGCCACTTCTTGCCGTACCCGTTTAGTACTGAGCCGAACGCCGTCAAACTCATCGTTTACAATCAGCGCAATGCAATTTTAAGAACGACTAAAGTGCGGGTGGCGTTGGCTTACGGCATCAACCATGAGCATATCGTCAAGAAAATCATTTTGGGTGGCAAGGCCGACATCGCGCGCGGCCCCTTCGATGAAAAGTCGCCGCTTTATAATCCCGGGATGGAGTCCTACAAATTCAATCCCAAAATCGCCATCACGTTGTTGTCTGAAGCCGGTTGGACGGATACCGACGGCGATGGCATCCTGGATAAAGGCGGCGCGCCGTTTCGCATCAACCTGAGCTATCAAAAAGGGCTCAGTATCGACGAGGAAATTTCGCGGCAGGTAAAAATCAATTTGATCAAAATTGGCGTCGATGTCATCCCGCGGCCGCTTCCGAAAAGCCGGATCAACGAACAACTTGCCAGCGGTGAGTTTGACGCCGTGCTGATGGATTATACGTTTGAAAACAACGTCGAAAGTCTGCAGGCGTTTTTTTCGATGGACGGTGAGAAGAATTGCATGGGA
>DASWHH010000647.1:0-10873 GCA_036398295.1 bacterium | reverse complement strand
TGGCGTTACGGAGGATTTCCTGCGCCTCGGCCAGCGCCTTTTCTTTCAACTGCTTCTCCTGTTTGACGATGCTGTCGTAGCGCTCTTTGTATAATTTGGTTAAGTCCTCCAAACGCACTTTTTCGAGGTTGAGCTGCTCGGCAGTCTTTTGCGATTCCTGCGCTTTTTGTTCCAGCTCCATGATCAGCCGCTCGAGGGTGCCTTTTTCCACACCGATGAGGTTGCGGGCACGCGCCAACACCTTTTCGGCGATGCCGAGCCTGTTCGCGATTTCGATGGCATAACTGGAGCCCGGCATGCCCAGGCGAAAGCGATAAACCGGCTGCAGGGTTTCCTGGTCAAATTCCATCGAGCCGTTCTCAACGCCAGGGGTGTTGAACGCAAATTCCTTAAGCTTGCCATGGTGGGTGGTGACCAGTGTGAGGCTGCCCCGGCTTGTCAGCTCTTCCAGCACCGCCACCGCCAGCGCCGAACCTTCATCGGGATCGGTGCCGACGCCGATTTCATCGATGAGCACGAGCGTGCGGTCGTCAGCATTTTCGAGAATCGCCTGAATTCTCTGCAGGTGAGAGCTGAATGTTGACAAATCCTGTTCGAGCGACTGGAAGTCGCCGATGTCGGCGAAAATCTGGGTGAAAATTGGCATGCGTGAATCCGGCTGCGCGGGGATGGGGATGCCACACTGCACCATCAGCGCAAACAAGCCAATAGTTTTCAAAGTGACGGTTTTGCCGCCGGCGTTGGGCCCGGTGATGACCAGCGTTTTGATGTCGCCGCCCATTTTCAGATCCAGCGGAACCACGCCCTGCCCGCCTTTGCGTACCATCAGCAATGGATGGCGTCCTTGCGAGATGTCGATCAAATTGCGAGCGTTTAAAGCGGGTTGACTGCAATTCAAGAGCTGGGAAAGGCGCGCTTTCGCAGACACAAAATCCACTTGCACCAGCGCATCCAGGTTTTGCCGTATCAACGGAAGTTCGCTGCGGATGGCCGCGGTGAGGGCGCGTAGAATGCGCTCGATCTCGAACGCTTCCTCCCCGCGCAGACGGCGAATCTCGTTGTTGATTTCAACCGCCTCGAAGGGCTCGATGAACAAAGTCGCACCGCTGGCGGAATGCCCGTGCACCAGTCCTTTCACGCGATCCCGGTTTTCCAATTTCACCGGTAGAACTAGTCGGCCTTCGCGGAAGCTTACCAGCTCCTCCTGCAGAAATCCCCGCTGGGCATAGGTTTTGAACTGAGTCTCGAGCACGCGCCGCACCTGTCCTTCGTACCGGGCGATCTCCTTGCGAATTTGATGCAATTTTGGACTGGCAGAATCCCGCACCTCGCCGGACTGCGCATCGATCTTGGCGTCAATTTCTGCCTCGATGTGCTTGAAATTCGTGATTTTTTCCGCGGCCCTCCACAAATTTGGATAGGTGTCGAGCCGTTTGTATAGAAATGAGCGGACCTGCCAGCTGGTTTGCAGGGTGCACGCGATCTGCAGCAAGCCTTCGGGTTTGAGAAAATTCCCTGCGATCGCGGCCGATTGCAAATGGTCGCGAATATCCCAGAGCTGCTGGAGCGGAAACGCGGATTCATGATCTAGAATTCCCCGGAACTCCGTCACTTCCGTTAGAGCCAATTCGATGGCCGCTGGCTCCGACAAGACCTGCAACGCCTCAAGTCTTTCTTTGGCCATATCGGAGATGGCGAGCTGCTTTAGGTGAGCAATGATTTTATCGAATTCTAAGAGCTGATAGAGCTCAGCGAGATTGCTCGTGATTGTTGGAATGGTTGGTGCGGGGGGATTCATTGTTCTGCAACGCCTTCAAAAAACTCTGTGCATTTCTGGCCAACTCAGCCGGCGAGAAATTTTCAAGACTCTCTTTGACCTCCACATAGAAGGATTTGGAACCCGGTACAACTTCCATGATCAGATTGAACAATTTGGGCGCGAAGTTTCTGGCAGGCTCATAATAACGGCTCTCCGGTAGTCCGGGAACTAAGCGCGAGCCAAATGGCACGAGCGAGATGAAGATCAGCAGCAGGCTGACGATGGTTGCGCCCTTAAGAAAACCAACGCCGGCGCCTCCCAATTTGTCCAGCCAACCTAACATAGCAGACTTGAATACCCTTTCGAGCATGTGGGCAATGAATTGAAATGCGAGAATGACGCAGAAGAAAATGACTACAAAACCCAGTATGGTTGCAATAACCGCAGGGATGTCGATGAAGCGGTCAATCCAGGCGGAAAGATCGCTCATAAATTTGGTGGCCAAAATTAGTGCCACCACCAGGCCTACCAGTCCCAACACTTCCGCAAAAAAGCCGCGTATCAAACCTCTGACAATGAAGAAGCCGGCCACTGCGATAATAATGTAATCAACGTAATTCATGGTAGCCGCAAAATAGAAAATGCCTGCTAATTTAGCAAGCACTTTGTCAAACTTTCAAAAACAAAAGTGAACAGGACAATCTGCTCACTTACATTTTAAACCACAGCCAAGGGTTTATGTCAATTTCTTGCGCGCGATCTCCTGCACCAGTTTGCCGTCGGCTTTGCCTTTCAATTGGCTCATAACAGCCTGCATAACTTTGCCCAAATCTTTGGTAGTCGCTGCTCCAATTTCTTTGATGGTCCTCGTCACCACCGCTTCCACCTCCGACTCCGAAAGTTGCTCGGGCAGGTAACCCGCGATAACTTGCAACTCCTCTTTTTCCTTGGCCGACAAATCGGGGCGGTTGGCCTTTTCGTACATCTCGATGGCTTCTTTTCTTTTTTTGGCCGCGTTGTTCAGAACGGCGATTTCGTCCTCGGGAGCCAGTGGGGCACCCTTGGCAATCTGAAAATCCTTCATTTGGCCGCGGATCATGCGGATGGTGCTGGTGCGCACCACATCCTTGGTCTTCATAGCGACTTTAAGGTCTTCCATCAATTTGTCTTGCACACTTGAACTCATTGGTTATTCTTGTAGGATCATCATGCGCCGCTGTTTGCGGCGGGCAGTAGCCATTTTCCGTTTGCGGATTTCGCTGGGTTTTTCGAAATGCTGATGGCGGCGGTACTCGGAAAAAATGCCTGCTTTTTCACAGGCTTTGGTGAATCTCCGCAGCGCTTTTTCAAAGCTTTCCCCCTGACGCACTTTAACACTTGGCATGTAGCGGATACCTCCTAAAGTTAAGTTTGATTGCTGTGCCAAAAAAGCTGAACAAAATGAGTTTTAATTTATTAAAGTATCGGTCGAAAATCAAGATAAATTTAGACTGGGTTGAGCATGGGACAGAACTTGACATCATCCCGGGGGCCAGTTCATGCGCCGCCCTCCCAAGACGTGCAGATGAATGTGAAACACAGATTGCCCGGCTTCGGCATTGCAGTTCATGACCAAGCGGTAGCCTTTTTCAGAGATGCCCGCCTTACTGGCCAGCGTTTTCGCGGCAATAAACATTTTGCCGATCACTTTTGCTGATTCTGTGTCCAGATCGTTGGTGGTCGCGAGGTGTTTTTTAGGGACGACCAAAAAGTGAACCGGCGCTTGCGGATTGATATCCCTAAAGGCCACCAAGTCATCATCACGGTGGATGATGTCGGCCTTGATTTTCCCTTCGACAATATCACAAAAAAGGCATTTTGACATCACAACCTCACTTGGTTAATCACCCTGAATAATTCACAGATTTTGAAGTCTGGCAACTGGAGTATCCGCTGTTACACCGTGGATAAATGGGGCATAGCGCATATCGAAAGACACGGAAAGTTCTTTGCGCTATACTCTATGCGCTTTGCCCCTGGGTCAACATGCAGTACAATCCAGTGATCCACTAATCCCTTGTACTAAATCAGCGTTAGCCATGGATGCCCTCGTCGCTTCTTAAGGGTTTATCCGTTTTTCGGCTTACTTGAGTTCGCCCATGCGATCGAGAATCAAAGCAGCCGCAACGATGGCGGCGGTTTCGGAGCGCAAACGCCTTGGGCCCAATCCGAAAACCGCGAATCCCGACCGCTGCGCCAACTCCACTTCCTCGTCGGTGAAGCCGCCCTCCGGACCAATGCAAACGATTCCGGATTTCACATAGCGCGGATCGCTGTTCGACAGTACCTGGTCCAGGTTACTGTCGCTGCTTTGCTCATGAGCCAGCAATTTGACATCATAGTCTCCCGCCTGCTTGCACGTTGCAGTGAAATTTTGAACGTCGGCAACGGTCGGCAGTACCGAACGGAAGCTCTGTTTCATGGCCGCCAACGTTATGCCGGCACAACGTTTCGGGCTTATCGCATTAGTCTGCGGGATGGTGCGCTCAGTCATCAACGGGACAAAACTGGAAACCCCCACTTCTGTGGCTTTCTCCAGCACCCACTCGAAGCGTCCTTTTTTTAGAATAGCGAGTGCGAGCGTTAACTTGAAAACCGGCTCGCCAACTAAACGGCGCTTTTTAGTTATTTGGGCGCGCAGGCGGTTTTTTTGCAGTTCGTCAATCCGGCATTCAAAGACGGCGCCGCGGCCATCGGTAGCCAGAAAGGAATCACCGGCTCGTTTTCGAAGAACGTGAGTCAGGTGGTGAAACTCGTCGCCCACAATCGTCAGAAAATCGGGCTGGACGTCCTCGGGAAACACGTAAAATAAATCCAACCAATCCATCGGCGTTACTGTGATTGACGACGCTCGAAAACTAACTTAAACGTCCGTGGCTTGACGTCGCGGAAGCTCACCCCCTTGGGGACGTCAACGACGGCCAGGAACTCATTGCCGGGAAAATTTTTTACACGATTATAGTCAATATAAGCAATGATGTCGTCACGGCTGACGTTAGTGAGGAGATCGCCGCCGCCTTCGAGCACCACGTCCAATGTCGAGGGGATCACACTGACCACCAAATTAGCCGGGGCGTTTCTAACCTCAATCTGGACGCCATGGACTGTTATTTCGAGAAGCTTTTGGACATTGATGTACATCTCGACCTGGCTGGCCGATAGTTCAATCTTGTCCGAAGCGGGCGGCGCCAGCGGGATGATTTTTCTCACATCCATCTTCAAATCAGATAGTTCCTGCTCCTGCGTAAAGACGCGGTCCATGGGAGCCACAAGGCTCTTGGGTCCGGTGACATCAACGGAATCGGGGGCGAGCTGAACGCCACCAACAATGGTGTATCCCGGCGAGGTTAGCGGTCGCATCTTGGCCTGGACTGGCAGCCGTTTCGTCAACTTATCATCGAGGACGAGAGTTATGGAATCCGGCGTAATGACTTCATCGGCGACAATGCCCAACGGGCGTGCGATGAAAACGTTCTTAGGGCCGAGCACAAACGTGCGGCTTTTTTCGACATCTGATAAATCTAATCGAACGCTGGTATCACCGCCGAGCCCGAGTGCAATCAGCCCTTTGCCGCTGCCCTTTATTTTTACTTTGGCAATCGCCGGAAACTTATTCAGAATGACCTTCCCATCCTGGATATTGGTGGTCAAAATCGGCATTTCGACAACATACTCATACGAGCTTTCCGTGACGACGAAAAACCAGATAAATATGGCAAATACGAGAGCGACTAATTTTAGTTTATAATCCCTTAACAGCGCGACTTGCAAGCTCATGATTTTTGGTCAAAAAAATAGGGTAAGGGGATGTTGAAATCCCCGTACCCTGGCATTTATCGCTGCGACACGATTTTACTTAAACGACTGTCCTATCACCTTGCCGAGACTGACTTCCCCATTGTCAATTCGAATATTGAAACCACAATTTGGATTGGTACAAACCCAGGCCTTGTACATAATCGATGCTCCTTCGCGCCCATAATCCGAAAGCGGAATCAGCACCCCCGTTGTGCATTTCTGGCAGGCAGGAAACTCTTGCTCCATATTCATTAACTCCCCGTCACAAGTGATTAAACTATTTGGTTTTAAAGCGCGATGCCAAAATTTAAGAAATTAACGTAAAAAGTCAACAATTTTCATCGCGTGCATCAACTGGCGCACAAAAAAGAATGTCCTTCGCATCCCCATCCCGCTAACGATAGTTGGTACGCCTTTACTCCTTTACCACCCAAACTTTGACTTTGGCTTCAACATCGGCATGCAACTTGATAGCTACCTCATAGACTCCAAGGGCTTTGAGCGGCTCATCAAGGACTATTTTGCGGCGATCGATGTCAAAACCCTTGGCCTTCAACAGTTCGGCGATGTCCTGTGAAGTGACGGCGCCAAAGACTTTGTCCTCCTCGCCGACCGCAACGGTGGCAGTGAGAGAAACCGGCTCGAGACTTTTTGCCAGGTCTTCAGCTGAGCGTTTTTCCTTAGATTGTTTGACCTCAACGCGTTTACGCTCCTGCTCCAGCAGTCGCATATTGCGATCGTTGGCATGAATGGCAATTTGGCGTGGAATCAAAAAGTTGCGGGCGTAGCCGTCTTTTACCTCGACAACGTCGCCGAATTTTCCCAGATTGTCGAAATTTTGCTTAAGAATGATCTTCATGTATCTGTTCCTCGATCTACCTATTGGGGTTCGCTAAGAAAGTTGACCTATTTGGGCATCTCCACTACATACGGCATCAATGCCAGATGACGCGCTCGTTTGATGGCGATTTTGAGCACGCGTTGATGACGGGCGCAGGTTCCGGACGTCCGCCGCGGAATGATTTTGCCCTGTTCGGTGATGAACCGGGTGAGCTTTTTCTCATCTCGATAATCGATAAGTTCGTCTTTGTCTTCACAAAACCGACAGATTTTCCTCTTCTTCATCATGGCCCAATTTTTCTCCTGTTAATTGTTTCAAAACTTAAGATTGTCATAACCAAAATTGAATTCCGAGTTGGTGTCGCTGCTGTTGGTTGACTCTTGGCGCCGCGGTGTTTCGCTTACGGTTGCCGAGGGCTGTTCGAAATGGACACTATCGTGGTGATGGCCTTCAGCGTCCGCGAGGCCAACCTCGCCGCTTTCCTCGAAAATCATCGAGCCCTCTTTTTTGGAATGACGGTCGAGAAATTGAATTCGCCGCGCTTTGATTTCGACGACATTGTTGTTGGTGCCGTCATCGTTTTTCCAGGTGCGGCTTTGGAGTTCGCCTTCCACTAATACCGATGAGCCCTTGGTCAAAAACTCCACACAGCTTTCCGCCAGTTTGTGCCAGGCCACAACCCCGACAAAGCAGACGTTTTCCCGCCACTGGCCCGAGCTATCTTTGAACTTACGATTCGAGGCGACGTAAAAATTTGCCACGGGAGTGCCGTTAGTAGTCTTCCGATATGAGGGGTTATTCGTCAAATTTCCAGCTATCATGACGCTGTTGATATCGGGCATCTTCAGGTTTAACATAGTTCATACCCTCCAATCGTTACACTGAAAAATCCGCTCGCTTTCATTTGATTTGCAGTGGATTTTCAAATATACCCAAACGACGCACCCCGCCATACAAAAGCTGGGGTATTACAATCGGCCAGCCTCTTCCGCTACTTCATGGGTTACCGGTTCTGCGGTCATTACTTCAGCGCGTGGTTCGGTGATTTTTTCTTTCTTCGGTTCTCTCGCTGCCAGCGCTTTAAGATCTGTTTTTACGGTTAAAAACCGTAAGATCGTTTCCAATAACCGATACTCGCGCTCCAAAAGCACCGGCAAGCTTGATGGACTCTCGAACAAAATATGCAGGTAATTGCCGTACTGTTTGCGATTGATTTCATAAGCCAGGCGACGTTTTCCCCACTCCTCGACGCGCTGAATCTGGCCGCCATTGTTCTTGATGAAGCCTTGTATTTTGGCCGAAAGATTTTGAAAATCCTCGTCCTTTAGAAAAGAATCGATGACGATGGTTGTTTCATAGAGTGCCAATTGATTCACCTCCTCAAATCAGTGATTTAAACGAATAATGGCGCCAATACCAAAGAAATGACAGCCATTAATTTTATGAGAATATTGATCGATGGTCCGACGGTGTCTTTCAGAGGATCCCCCACTGTGTCACCGATGACCGTGGCTTTGTGAGTCTCCGAACCCTTGCCGCCAAAGTGCCCTTCTTCGACAAATTTTTTGGCATTGTCCATGGCCCCACCGGAATTGGCCATTTGGATGCCGAGCATTACCCCGGTGACCAGCGCGCCCACCAGCAATCCCGCGAGCGCCTGCGGCCCGAGCACCAAACCGATTATCACGGGCGTGATGATCGTCAAAGCGCCGGGCACAAGCATACCCTGAATCGCGCCTACGGTGCTGATGTCAACGCACCTCGCGGAATCCGGCATCACCTTGCCCTCCATCAATCCCGGAATTTCCCTGAACTGGCGGCGTACCTCTTCTATCATTTTGAAAGCCGCTTTGCTCACTGCCTTAAATAACATGGATGAGACGAGAAACGGGAACATGCCGCCGATGAGCAGGCCGGCCAGAACTTTTGGATCTTTGATATCAGCCACATCAACTTTGGCGGTTTTCATGTAGGCTACCAGCAGTCCCATCGCCGCAAAGGCAGCCGAGCCGATGGCGAAGCCTTTGCCTATGGCAGCGGTGGTGTTGCCCACACTGTCCAGGTTATCGGTGATTTTTCGGACTTTGGGATCCAGCTCGGCCATTTCGGCAATGCCGCCGGCGTTATCGGCGATCGGGCCATAGGAATCCACCGCGACGATCATGCCGGTAGTAGCCAGCATGCCGAAAGCCGCCAGCGCCACGCCATAAATCCCGGCATAATGGAACGATACCATCACCGCGCCGGCCAGCGCGATCACCGGGATGGCGGTGGAGGCCATACCCAACGACATCCCGCCGGTGACGGTGAGCGCCGGGCCACTCTGGGAATCCTCGGCTAATCGCCGCACGGGTTTGTATTTGCTGGAGGTAAAGTATTCACTCATAAATCCCACAACGATTCCGGAAACCACCCCGGCGATGGTGGCAAAAAACGGCCCCATCGCGCTGTAGGATTTACCATCTTCAACGTAATTCGTTCCGGTCTCCTTAACGATAAAGTAGGTGGCCACCGCGGTCAGAATGGCGCTGATGTAAGTGCCGGCAAGCAGTGCCCCCTGCGGGTTAGCGCGGCCGGCCAGGCGCACGTAGGTCACGCCAATGATTGACGAGACAATGCCAGCGCTGGCGATGTAAAACGGCAACAGCTGCAGGGCTTTGCTGGTCTCGGGCGAGGTGGCTAGTCCGATGACAGCAGCGATGGCCAGAGCCGCGATAATAGATTCAACATACGATTCCAGGAGGTCGGCGCCGAGTCCGGCAACATCGCCGACGTTATCACCCACGTTATCGGCAATGACCGCCGGGTTGCGGGGATCGTCTTCGGGAATACCGGCTTCGACCTTGCCGACGAGATCAGCGCCCATATCCGCACCCTTGGTGAAAATACCGCCGCCGCTGCGAGCGAACAAAGCTACCAGACTTGCTCCCATGGCGTAACCGTTGATGATGGTGGGGTTTGCGTCAAAAACCTGATAGACAATGCAGAGACCCAATAGCGAAACGCCCACCACACTCATTCCCATAACCGCGCCGCCGGAAACGGCGATACTCAATGCGCCCTTCAAACCGCCGGTCAATGCACCCTGGGTGGTACGACTGTTGGCGCGGGTCGCAATGCTCATACCGATGTAGCCGGCGATGGCTGAGGCAAGCGCGCCCAGAACAAACGCCACGGATGTTTGCCAGCCCAACCCCACATCGGCGAATCGCGGGGCGAGTGCCATCAGGACTGAAATCACCGCGACAAAGCTGCCGATATACATGTATTCTCGTTTGAGAAACGCTTTCGCGCCCTGTTGTACAGCGCGGGAAATCTCCACCATCCGCGCATTACCCGGATTCTTTTTTAAAACATCCATGCTCAGAAATGCCACAAATCCCAATGCCAATAAACTCGCAATCAATGGAACGATCAAATTAACCTCCTCTTCTTCTTAGTTGAATCTGTTCATGGCTATGTTGATTCCTTCAACAACAAAGCTTCTACAAGCCTGCACACATTTGTCTATGACATCGTTCAATTCCTTTCGTTCCGCTTCGTCAAATTTTGAAAGCACAAAATGAACCGGGTCAGCAATGCTTTCCCGGCCGATCCCAATTCGCAAACGGGGGAAATCCGTGCTTCCCACCGTTGCAATGATTGAGGCCAACCCGTTGTGACCGCCGTCGCTGCCCTTACTGCGAAACCGCAGTTTTCCAAAAGCCAGATTAAAATCATCCACAATCACTAACAGATCAGCGAGCGTTGTGTCAAACATGTGAAGCAACTCATTAACCGCAGTCCCGCTCCGATTCATATAGGTCTGGGGTTTAGCGAGAATCACCGGCCTTCCGTTGCAGCATCCTTGTCCGATAATATAGACATTCTCTTTTTCATAATTCAATCGCACACCCAGTTCGCCGGCCAGTGCATCGACGACACTGAAGCCAAGATTGTGCCTTGTGCCTTTGTATGCGATTCCGGGATTCCCTAACCCGACCAGTAGGCTATAACAATTTCGGGGAATCAAATTATAAATGGCGGAAAAGCTCGTACATCAAGCCTTCTCTTCTTCCTCTGCTTTCTCTTTTTCCTTCTTCTGTCCGACCACTTCCGGTTCGGTAATCTCTGCTTCGGCGGCCACCGGAGTTTCCACAATTAGTTTCGGGGGCAACACCACCGCGATGGTCTGGGATGGATCTAACAATACTTTCACCCGCTCCAATTGGAGATTTTCAACACGGACGTTATGGCCGATATCGAGATGGCTGACATCGATATCGATATGCTCGGGGATATCGGCCGGCAGGCACTCTATGCGTAGAACCCGCACGATCTGCTGCATGATTCCACCATTGAGTTTTACGCCCACTGGCGTCCCGGTCAAGCGTATGGGTACTTCTACCTCAATCTTCTCGGTGAGTTTGATGCCCAAGAAATCCACGTGCATGGGG
>DASWHH010000646.1:0-2992 GCA_036398295.1 bacterium | reverse complement strand
GAGCCGTCGGCGTATGGCCCGGTGCGATCGGAGTTGGTGGATGTGGAGAAATACCGTCGATGATCGATAATCGATGATTGATGATTGAAGATAGAAGATAGAAGATAGAAGATAGAAGATAGAAGATAGAAGATAGAAGATGTGAAGTTGTTCGAGTGATGATAAGAGCTGACGGCTGATCGCTGATAGGCTGACAGCTAAAAACGAAGGAGTAGCGCAGGTGAGTTTAGTGGTCAATGAAAAAGGGAATTTTCCGAAAAGAATTGTGCTTGAGTCCACGAATCATTGTAACCTGAGATGCCCCAGTTGTGTCACGGGTATTCGGTGGCGTAAAGACCGGGGTTTTATGGATTTCGAGGTCTTCAAGAAAGTTGTTGACGAAATAAGCCTGCACGAGGAGTGCTTTTACATTTCTCTGCAAGGCGGCGGCGAACCGTTATTACATAAGCGAATTTTTGATTTTTTTGCATACCTGGATTACAAAAATCCGCAGATCAGGTCACAAATCAGCACCAACGGCACACTGCTCAACGAAGAAAACGCAAGTCGTATTTTTGATAGCCCTCTAAAAGAAATCGTCTTTTCCGTTGACGGCTTCAAGAAAGAAACTTTTGAAAGATTGAGGAAAGGTGCTGGCTACGACAATGTTCTATCCAACATCATGCGTTTTCTGTCACGGAACAAGCAAATGGGCAACAAGCTCAAGACCTTCGTGTGTTTTGTCCGGCAAACAGATAATGAAAAGGAGATGGAGGATTTTCATCATTTCTGGCAGGACAAAGTGGATGATTTTTACTATTCAACCTACCAGACATTCACCGGCATCATTCCGGATAAGAGAACAGAGGCTGATAAGAGCAAGGTGCCGTCGGAGCGCTTTGCCTGCCGGCAATTGTTGCGGGGTGATTTCGTCATTCATTGGGACGGCACCGCCTATCCGTGCTGCCGCGGCTTTTCGGACGATTTGATCCTTGGGAACGTGAAGGACAGCTCCATTGCGAGCTTGTTCAATGGCGCTGTCAGGGCCGGGCTCATTAGAAACCACTTGGAAAAACGCTGGCATGATGTGGCTGGCTGTCGTAACTGTCTGCAGGAGTGGTCGTTTTAGCAGTGCTTATCGCTGGTCAGATTGGAGTTCGTGATGTCAATAAATACCAAAGATAGAAGTTTGCCTTCATTGCGTTCCCGGGTGAAGCTTGGGAACGCGACTAAGAGTCCCCCCTTGGATTTAAGGGGATATGAAATCCTCCCTGTCCCTCCCTTCAAAAGGGAAGGAGCCAACTTCACCGAAGAGAGCATTCGCCCCGCGGATCTCGTGGAAAAAATGGAACGGCTTTGCGAGTCGGATCGCGCCCGTTTGATGGCAAGGCTCAGCGAGTTTGTACCTGTTGCGTGTCCCGCCTGTGACGGAATTGAGTACGTCGAAGCCTTTGTGAAATTAGGTATAGGGTTTGTGGAATGCCGCAACTGCGAAACCATTTACGCCAGTCCCCGGCCGTCACTGGCATTGCTCCATGACCATTATGCCCATTCCGAGAGTTACACCTTCTGGGCGGAGAATATTTTTCCGGTCTCTGAGGCAACTCGTCGAGAAAAAATTTTCAAGCCTCGGGTAAACCGATTGCTCGACTACTGTGACCAGTATAGTGTTGAACACGACACATTGGTGGAAGTGGGCAGCGGCTTTGGCACATTCTGTTTGGAAATGCAGTCGCGAAAGATTTTCAAACGAGTGGTCGCCATCGAACCGACGCCGCGTTTGGCGCAGATGTGCCGCGAGCGCGGCTTAGATGTCATCGAGCTTCCGGTCGAAGACATTGCGTCCAATAGCTTGACTGCCAATGTCATCGCCAGTTTTGAGACTATTGAACATCTTTTTTCTCCCAGGGATTTTATTGTTTCCTGCCGAAACATCCTTCGCCAAGGGGGTCTGCTTTTTCTGACCTGTCCGAACATGCACGGTTTCGACACCAGCTTGTTGCGTGAAAAATCCAAGAGCGTGGGCGGAGAGCATCTCAACATGTTCAATCCACGCTCGCTGACGCTGCTTTTGCAGGGCTGCGGGTTCACCGTCTTGGAATTGCAGACACCGGGCATGCTCGATGCGGAACTGGTGCGCAAAAACCTCCTCGCCGGTGCTCTCGATGTTGCGACGCAGCCCTTTTTGCGCCGAGTTCTCATCGATGAATGGGAGCGACTGGGCGAGCCGTTCCAAAAATTTCTGGCAGATAACCGGCTTTCTTCACACATGATGGTGGTGGCCCGCCGTGCTTAACCTGTATTTATTTTTTCATCTCAACATCATGTATTCTTCGATACCGGAAGATCGGCGCCAGGACGTGATTGAGCACTGTTATTGGCCGCTGCTGCGACTGGCAAAGAAACTTCACCTTCCCCTTGGCATCGAGGCCAGTGGTTATACCCTCGAAACCATCGCGGCAATCGATCCCAGTTGGGTTGCGGAATTCAGACGCCTGCTCGAAGATGGCTTTTGCGAAGTCATTGGCAGCGGGTACGCGCAAATCATTGGACCGCTGGTTCCCGCAGAGGTGAATGCCGCCAATCTGCGTATCGGCAACCAGGTGTACGAAAACCTGCTGGGCCGACTCCCGCAGCTGGCGCTGGTGAACGAGCAGGCATATTCCGCCGGGTTGATTCAACACTATCTCGATGCCGGCTATCGCGCCATCATCATGGAATGGGACAATCCAGCGCGAGTGCATCCAGGATGGCATCCCGAGTGGCGGTATTTGCCCCAGGTTGCCTGTGGTCAGCACGGCGAGGAAATACCGATTATTTGGAACCAGTCCATTGCTTTCCAAAAATTCCAACGCTACGTCCACAGCGAGTTGTCGTTGGCATCCTATCTCGGCTATTTGCAGAAACACCAGGCAGAATCGCCGCGCGCTTTTCCGCTTTATGGCAACGACGCGGAGATTTTTGACTTTCGTCCTGGCCGTTATCACACCGAAGCTGAGCTGACTTCTGCCAG
>DASWHH010000645.1:0-4273 GCA_036398295.1 bacterium | reverse complement strand
AAATGTGCAGCCGGGCGATTTGCTGTTTTTTGGGCCTCGACCTGAACGCATCATTCATGTGGCTATTTATTTGGGCGACCACCTGTATATCCACTCCTCCGCCTCGGTGCATATCAACAGCCTCGATCCCGAGCATGATCTGTATAACGAGTACCGACATAAGACTCTGCAAAGCATCAAGCGTGTTCTGCCAAACTCTTGAAAGGGAACAATCATGACCCGCAAAGACTTTTTCGCCAACGTCGGCAAGTCCCTGCTGGCGTGGGGCGTCGTGCAGCAGCTGCCGTTTTTGGGAAGTGCCTCCGCCAAGTCCGCCCGCGCCAATGGCGCCAAGCTGAGCCACGAAATCAAGCAACTCAATTTGAAGCACACCTGGACCATCGCCCGCGGCTCCAGCGATTACAAGCGCAACGTAATTGTGACGCTCGAAAAAGATGGCATCACCGGTTATGGCGAAGCCGCCCCCAACGTGCGTTACAACGAAACGCCGGAATCCACGGTCGAAGTGATCGAAAAGGCCCGACCGCTGTTTGAGAGCGGCGACCTCTGGAAATTCAACGAGCTGGGGTACGCGTTCCGGGATCTCAGCGTCGAGCAAACCGCCGCCAAAGCGGCGCTGGACATCGCGCTCATGGATTGGGTGACGAAGGCGCTGGGCGTGCCGATGTACAAATTTTACGGACTCGACAAAGCCAAAGCCCCACTCACTACATTTTCCATCGGCATCGATACGCCGGAGGTCATCAAACAAAAAGTGCAGGAAGCTGAACCCTACCCGGTTCTCAAAATAAAAGTCGGACTGGCCAACGACAAAGAAGTGATCGCAGCGGTGCGTTCGGTGACGGACAAACCCCTGCGGGTAGACGCCAACGAGGGCTGGAAAACCAAAGAGGAAGCGCTGGAGAAAATTCGGTGGCTCAAAACCCAGGGCGTCGAATTCATCGAGCAGCCGCTGCCGTCCAGCATGCTGGAAGAAACCCGCTGGCTGCGCGAACAGGTGGACATGCCGATCATCGCCGATGAGAGTGTGAAAAGCGCCGCCGACATTCCACAGCTTGCCACCGCGTACGACGGTATCAACATCAAGCTTATGAAAGCCGGCGGGGTGCAGGAAGCCGTGCGCATGATCGCTATGGCGCGCTCGCTGGGGATGAAAATCATGCTGGGCTGCATGATCGAAAGCTCGGTGGCGATTGCGGCCGCCGCCAGCATCTCGCCGCTGGTGGATTACGCCGATTTAGACGGCAACCTGCTGATCTCTGAGGATCCATTCAGGGGTCATGAAGTCAAAGACGGCAAGCTGATCTTGAATGATCTCCCCGGCATCGGGGTGATGCCGCGGAGTTAAAAGTCCGAGATTGTCCAAAAAGCGTTTTTTCGCACTGTCATTCCCGCATGCTTTTGGCGGGAATCTCCTGCGGTCACGCATGGATGCCCGATTAAAGCATTCGGGCATGACAATAAAACCTGCTTTTTGGCAACCCCAATTTGGGAGGATGTCATAACCAATTCAAGGAACCATCGGAAATACATCGCATGACTAAAATCGCGAGTCAAAAACCTGCGTATTCGCGTCTAGAGGACATCGACTGGGCCAACTGGCGCGCCGAACAGATGGCCGTGCTGCTGTTTGTGATTCGCGATGGCCACGTCCTGCTGATTCACAAAAAGCGCGGATTGGGCGCCGGCAAAATCAACGGTCCCGGCGGCCGCATCGATGACGGCGAGTCCGCGCTGCAGGCGGCCATTCGCGAAGTTCAGGAGGAAGTGCGCGTCACCCCGACGGACGTGCAGCACTGCGGCGCGCTCTCGTTTCAGTTCGTCGATGGCCTGACCATTCATTGCGAAGTGTTCCGCGCCAGCGACTGCGATGGCGAACCGCAGGAAACCGACGAAGCCCTGCCCATGTGGACGCCCCTCGACCAGATTCCCTTCGACCGCATGTGGGCCGACGATCGCCACTGGATTCCGTTGATGCTCGCCGGAAGGAAATTCGAGGGACGGTTTCTGTTTGATGGGGATGAGATGCTGGGGAAGGAGATTGACATTGGTTAGCCTTATCTACTGGGCAATCCGGTTGATACTAACTAATCTAAAAATCTGCATGATATGCGGTATTGAACTATGCTTAGGGCTTTTTAAAGAGGCATGAATCTAATTATGAAAATGGACTGAATTTGATTCTATGCGCAAGTCGAAGGAATATACGAAATGGTTTCTAACTTTCATTACCAGTTCATATTTTTACTTGAATAAAGGCAAACATGGCTTGTCTTGGCATTCGATGTAGTAACAATGATTACACATACGTGATAATGGCTGGTGATCTCAAATCTCCGAAAATCGAGGAAAAAGATGCCGTTCAGTTTCCGAAAGGTTACACAAGATCACAAAGTTTAAAATGGTTCTTGCAAGAGTTAGAAGGGATTTTCGCGAGACACAACATAAAAGTGGTAGCAATAAAGGGTACTGAAGGGACCGCTGCCAGAGGTATTCCATTTCGTGCGTTTTAACACCGAGAGAATGTACTCCCACTTCACGCCGTCTTTCATTTCTTTCAACGTCATGTCGCTTTTTGAGAACTCTTAGTTTAATAACCCAATGCAGAAAAAGAAATTGTTTGAACAACTGATGTGATTTATGTATCTTATCATCGAATCAGAAAAAGGGAGCATGAAAATGAATAGTCGCATTTCGATATCTCCGGACATTTGCCACGGAAAGCCGGTTATCAAAGGAACAAGGGTCCTGGTGAGTAATATTTTGGGTGCGCTGGCTTCGGGTGAAACGATTGAGGAAGTGTTGGAAGACTATCCCAATATTACCAAAGAGGATGTTTATGCCGCGCTTGATTTTGGACGTGAGTTGTCGTCGTTTGAAACTCATGAATATAGTACGCAGACTTCATGAATTTCTTTTTAGATGAAAACTTCCCAAAACCAGCCGCCGATGTTTTAATCTCAAGAGGACACCAAGTATTTGACATCAGGTCAACTGAGTTTGAGGGGTCGAGCGATTCCACAATATTTCAATTGGCTCAGGAAAAAGAGGCGATTTTTCTAACGACAGACAAAGATTTCTTTCATACCATTCCGTTCCTATTCGAAGAACACTGTGGCATCATAGTAATTGCGTTGCGTCAGCCAAACCGTGAAAGCGTCTTAGAAAAAGTAGTATTTGTATTGGATCATTTCGAATTGACTGATTTGAAATCAAAGGTACTGCATCTAAAAGATAAACATTATTCTCTAATATAAAGTTTAGCCGATTTTCGAGAGTACACGTCTCACCCCCCGCTAACCCAAAATACTTAATCTTCTTGTGCAGATTTGTACGGTCGATATCCAGCCTCTTCGCGGCCTGCCTGATATTCCATTTCGTTCGTTCTAAACCAACAAAAGATACTCGATCTCAAATACGCTATTGAAATTTTGAGATAAAGGAAGTAAATTTGAGCAAAATAAAGGAGTTTCACACATGGTTCAGCTCCCTCCTAAAGTAAGACATTTAATCGATAAATACCTCCAGACCTTGAGACAGAATAATATCCCAATCCAGGATGCGATTCTGTTTGGTAGCTACGCAAACGGGAGTCACAAATGGAGTGACATCGATATTGCTTTAGTCTCTGAAATATTTGTGGGTGATCGCATTGCTGATAAAGACAAAATAAGAAAAATTACACTGTCCGTAAGCAGTGAAATAGAAGGTATCCCTTTTTCGCCGGGTGATTTCAATTTGCAGAATCCATTTGCAAAGGAGGTTTTGAAGACAGGAATAAGACTGATTTAATTCTGAAGGTCAGGCCGTTCATCCGCCTCAGTTACCTTGAGCAGAATTCGAAACGCTGCCGGATAAAAAAGCGATATGACACACTTTCCTGAATTGGGGCTTGCTTGTAAGATTGCCGCAGCTTATCTTTAAATAATTCGGGTTGGGAGAGGGATGAGCGGAGCAACGCAGATTCAACGTTTTTGTCAAGCCTATGAAAAGGCTCTCGCCGGAAAGTGGAAGGGAGGTCCGGAAAGTACTACCACACATTTAAGAAGACGAAAGAAGCGCGGTCATCTTTCTCAAAATGCTACTGAAGCGGAGCTGACTCAAAAAGGTTTAGAGATACTTAAATTCCCGGATTCTATTGTATATGAATACACTCCTTCCAACACCTTGTACTTTGTCGTCCATAAGGAATGGGCAGTATTTTTCGATGAAAGCGGTTTATGGGACACAGTATTTCCACCGGATTTACCTGCACGATATTTTGCAGCGATGA
>DASWHH010000644.1:0-2980 GCA_036398295.1 bacterium | reverse complement strand
ACCACCTATGAGTAAGAAAGAATTAAAGGATGTTCATCAGAGGTATGGTTCTCCCAAAGACTACCGCGCCAAGGATTTTGTCGACATGACCGAGTGGATCAAACAATGAGAATTGTATTCAGCAAGAACGCAGTAAAGTTTTTAGAGAAGTTGACTGAAAAAGAAAAAGGAAGAGTACGAGAAAAAGTGAACTCCTTGGTGACTTCAATTGAGCGAGAAGGCTTCATTCCTTTCAGGGAGTTGAACATCAGAAAGTTGGAAGGGGAATGGGAGGGATTTTTGCGAATGCGATTAGGCAAAATTAGAATTGTCTTCAAAATCGAAAGAGTAACAAATGAACTTCAAGTTTATGAGATTGATTTCAGAGGTAATATTTATAAGCAATAATTCATGATCCCCATCGCCGACAAACTCGCCATCCCAGAAAACGAAATCCAAATCGATTTCATCCGCTCGACCGGCCCGGGCGGACAGAACGTCAACAAAGTGGCGACGGCGGCACAATTGCGATTCGATGTTGCCCACTCGCCTTCTTTGCCGGATGACATCCGCCAGCGACTCATGCGCTTGGCCGGCAAAAGGGTCACCGGGGAGGGCATACTGGTCATCACCGCACGGCGCTTTCGTTCGCAGGAGCAAAACCGCCAGGATGCGATCGAACGCTTGGTGGGGCTGATTCGTAAAGCGACAGAACGCCCCAAACCGCGCCTGAAAACCAAACCAACTGTCGCCGCCAAGCACCGTCGCCTCGAAGCCAAACGACACCGTGGTCAAATCAAACGCCGGCGCCAGACAAAACCGATCGTCGAGGATTAGTTTTTTACTCAAAGGGTGCCGGGGTAGTTTTGGAGTTTATAGAGTTCATGGAGTTCGTAGAGTTCGTGCAGAGTCTTAGATAAATCGATAGTGTCTTAACATTACTCCAGTACTCCAATACTCCAGTGCTTCATCAATCCATTAATCCATCAATCCACGTGGTGGCAGCGGAGAATTCAAAATCTTTGGAATTGCGGCAGGTTAAAATCGCTTACATCTCCGACCAGCACTTCCCTATTGAAAAGGCCGATTCCGAGCAAGTGATGAACACCGTCAGCGCACTGTCTGCAGAGGGCGTGCAGTTTCCCCTGGTCATCCCCAAAGCCTGGCGCAATCTCGGCGTGTCAAAAGAAGAACGCCTGCAACGGCTGCGCGAGTTTTATCAATTGAGCAACGGCTTTCACCTTCATGAATTGTTGCACTTGCCGTTGAGCAATTTGCGTTTAGAGAAATACTCGCATGGCTTCATCGCGCCGTTGTGGGCGAAATTTTCAGGATACAACATTATCTATACCCGCAACCCGCTGCCGGCCTTCGTGGCCGTGAAGTTGGGAATGCGCATCGTTTACGAAACCTACCGCATCTACGGCGGCCGCAATCTTTTGCTGGGGAAATGGCTGGCTAAGTTGACTCACACTGACAAACTGCTCGGCATCATCACCCACTCACAACCATCTAAAGATTCTCTGCTGGAATTGGGCGCGCTTGACAAAAAGATCGCCGTAATACACAACGGATTCAACGACTCGCTTTATTCGGAACCCGTCAGCAAAACCCAGGCACGGCGAATTCTGAATTTACCAGAGTTAGAAAACATCGCCTGTTTTGCCGGGCGCCTCGATCGCGACAAGGGCGTGGACACCCTGGTGGAGCTGGCCACCCGAACGCCTGCTATCAATTTCTATTTCATTGGTGTCGTGCAGAATGAGTCGGAAGATTGGATCGAAAAATTGGCGGCTGAGAAAAACCTGCAAAACGTCCGCCGGCTGCCGTGGATGAGCGTCGATAAATTGCGTTACTATTTGTTCGCCGCCGATGTTCTGTTGATCCCCCCCACCTCGGCGCCACTGGTGAAAGCACGCAAAACGGTTCTGCCCATCAAGCTTTTTCAATACCTGGCGGCCGGACGCGTCATCCTCGCGCCAGCGCTGCCGGACATTCAGTCGGTGCTGAACGACGCCAACGCCGTGCTGGTAGAGCCGGACAATTTGGAGGCTGCCAGTGCAGGTCTGCGGCGTATTTTCGCGGATCGCCAATGGTCCGATGCCTTGGCTAGGCAGTCAAGAAGGGATTCACAGGAATTCACCTGGCAACGAAGGGCTCAGAAGATTATCGCCTTCATTAACGAAAAGTTGCAGGAGAATGGCAGCACCTAATCATCTTAATGTTCTTGTGATCGTCAATCGCCTGTTTGAGTGGTCGCAAAACTTTATCACCCGCGAGCTGGTGGAGTTGAGCCGGCAGGGAGTCACACTACACGTTGGCGCGCGCCGTATCGTCCCGCGCGACGACCTGACGACCGAGGAAGACCATATTTTGGATCGTTACCTGCGCGTCCCGGAAAACCCATTTTTACCAAGTTACTTTTTTAGACACGCCCTGTTCAATCTTAAACATCCGATAAATTACCTGCGCGCCTGGAAAGAGCTTTTCACTTTTGGCCATAGGCAGCCTTCGAAATGGGGACGCAGTCTGGTCTGTTTGTTCCGCGCGGCCGCTATCGCCGACGAGGTGATAAAGCGGGAAATTAATTTGATCCATGCTCACTTCATGACCGCCCCTGCGGAAACAGCTCTTTACCTGTCGGTGTTAACCGGCGTACCCTTTGGTTGTACCGCTCATGCCATGGATATTTATAAAGACAACAGTGGTTTAAGCAAAAAAATGCAAAAGGCAGACTACGTGACAACCTGCACCGAAGCCAACTTGGAATTCTTGAACCAGAGATTTCCGGCACACCGCGAGAAGACTTTCAGGGTCTATCACGGAATTGCAGCGGGCGGCCACAACTCCAATCGTGGCTTATCAGAATCTCCGGTAGCATTTCTGGCGGTGGGCAGACTCAGTCCCAAAAAAGGCTTCAACTATCTGTTGGACGCATGTCAAATTTTGAAGACCCGAAATAGTAATTTTAGATGTCTGATCGTAGGCGAAGGTCCTTTGG
>DASWHH010000643.1:0-6817 GCA_036398295.1 bacterium | reverse complement strand
TGCCGTTGAAATCCTCTGCATCAACGCGGTTGTTGGCATTCAAATCTTCGCCGGCGTTCACCCACAGGGCATCGCGCAAGTCGCCATGGTTGTAGTCGATGCCGGTATCGATGACCCCGACAATAATTTCCGGCGAGGCCCGCTGAATGTCCCACGCCGCGTCGGCGCGGACGATTTGCAGGTAGGTTTGCTGGCTCAACAGCGAGTCGTTCGGCAAGTAGTCCAATCGATGAACGTAGTTGGGCTGAACGTATTCAACGTTGGGGTCGTCTTCATAAGCAGAAAGAATTTCGAGGGGATTGACTTCTGAGGAGAACCGGATTTTCATCACCCCGCGCAAAGGCGATGCTGCCGCCGCCGCCGGTTTCCACAGCGGCACAATTCTTCGGGCGCCTAAATTTTGATTGAGGGCATCGATGCTGGCGATGCCGATTCGCGAATCATCGTCCGTACTGTTTTTTTGCAGCGCGGCGGAGGAGTTCAGTTTGATGATGATTTCGCCAGCGGCAAATTCAGGCGTCTGCGCGGAGGTCGAATTCAGGGATCCGATGAAGAGGAAAATTAGAGCGGCCTGGATGATCATGCTGAGATGGGTTAAAAGCGGAATCCCAGCAGATTCCAATAATCGAGAAATGCCGTGAATGCGAAAGCCGCCATAGTGATGACGGTAAATTGCAGGCGCTGCAAAAGCGAACCCCGGTTATTTTTCCAAAGAGATGCCGTTGTGGTGGTGAGGGCTGCCGCCAGACCCGTGGTGATGATGGGGATGACAAGCAGAGCGGTCAGGGCGGTTGGCACCCCGAAGCGTAACTCGGCCGGGTCAAACATATAGTGAAGTCCAATTAGAAAAAGTAAATCAAGTGTGCAAAGAGCCATCGCCAGCACGATGTGCCATTTTGTTTTTTGGTCAATTTTGAAGTATGACCAGGTCAGAACCAGTACCGCCAGGGCGAAGAACAGATAGAATGACCTGCGCAAATTCAGTTGCAGCGAAAGCGTCTCCCACCATGCGACTTTCCTGAGGGTCGTCGGCTTATCCTCAGTTAAATACATTTGTATTGGCTCTGCGCCACCATCCCCCTTAAAAGCAACGAAGCGCTCCTCGTTCAAAATTTTGAAAAGGCCGCGGCCAACTGGCGTAAGAGCGAGATCCTTTCCGGGGAGGAGCACATGAAGCATGCCGGTCGCTTCGACGGCAACCTCCACCTGCGCGCTGTGATCATACAAATTGCAGTATTTCGCCAGGGTACGCTGCGGGAAAGCATGGAATTGGCAAGTTCCGGAAAAGCGCTGGTTGCGGTGTGGCGACTGTTCGAGTATTTTTTCTGGCTCGTTTTTGCGGATCGGGTAATAGCGATCAAAAAAATGTTCGAGATATTCCTCATAAAGCCGGCTTTCGTTGGTGTTGTATCCCATGAAGATGGCTAAGTCTTCTTCGGGGATCAAATAAAGCAAGCTGGAATATCCACGCGTTTGGCCGGTGTGCATCACCGCCCGCCGCCGATTGCGGAAGTTCTCGTAAAATCCGTAGCACCAGCCGGGCATCTGGGGATGAGCACTGAAGTGGCGGCGCTGCATTTCGGCGAGACTTTCGGGCTTCAAGATTGCTGTGTGTCCGTTGCGACCGCTGTTGAGATGGGCGATCATGAATTGCGCCATGTCGCCGGCGGTGCTAAGCAGACCGCCTGCTGGCGCCAGATTCAGATATTCCGGCTCAAACGGCTGGTAGTGAGCTTGCTCGTACTTGTAGCCCACGGCCAGATCGCTTTCGACGTTTTCAGGAAAGAAAAAAGCGGTATGTGCCATGTGCAGTGGCCGCAAGATGTTGTCATGGACAAAGTCATCAAACGACCTACCGGTAATTTCCTCGACCAAAAATCCCGCGAGAGAAATTCCGTAATTGGAATAACTGATGGACTCACCGGGATTGCCGGTCAGTTGTGGCAGATTTTCCTCAAGATAACCTTCCAGGGGCTGAATATCCTCCCGGCGCCTTGCATAGCGGCCAATTTGTTGGTGATCGAAACCAGAAGTGTGACTCAATAAATGGGCGATGGTCAGCGGATTCGAATACGGGTTTTTGATCTTAAACCGCTTGAGATAAACATTGACGTCCTCGTTTACATTCAGCCGACCCTGCTCTGCGAGTTGCATGATCGCCATGACCGTCACCAACTTGGAAACCGATCCCAGGCGAAACAGGGTTCGGTCAGCGTCAACGGCTATTCCCTTGCGAACCTCCGCCAAGCCATAGCCCTTTTTCAAAATGATGCTGCCCTTCTTGACGATGGCAAGGGAGGCGCCCGGGATGTGATATTTTTCCATGTTTTGCTGAAAAAACCGGTTGCTGAAATCGGTCAGGTCCTGGGGCGACATTTTCGCCGGACGAGGAATGGTTCCCGGCCCAACGTCTGTGAGCGTGGCCATCAGGTTTTGAGCGTAGACTGCAGGCGCCATGGTCATGATGGTCGTGATGATAAGGAATGGTAGTTGTGAGCTTCTGATTTGATACATGTTAGTACTGCTGTTTGGGGGCACGAAACGGACAATTTCCGCGCACAATGTGCACATAAACCGCCGAGTTTACCCAGATTTTCTGTTCGTGGCAAAGAGTGTTGTTTTGATAACTCAATGAAATTATAATTTTTATGATGGGAACAAAGCCCCATGTTCCATAACGCGCTGTCTATGGTTAGGCAGTAATTATGCCAATACTATGCGACAAATGCGGTATTCGTGGCGGGAAATTTTCGGCATAGCAATTCAAAATTCAGAGTCTAAAATACAACCCAAAAGGCAAACTGTCAAGACACAATTGCGGCATGGCGAACGACTTCAAAATGAATGAATGCCCATTCATTTAGTTGAAGTCTGTTGTCTCACTTTGTTGCACCTGTATTTTTTGTTGACAAAAAACCAAGGGCTGGTAGAGGACGTTTTCTAATTTTCTGGCCTTTATTTTTATGCTGTAATTCCTGTTAAATTAAATATCTAACCATTGATGTTCAAACAAACATGTTGTTTTGGTACGGGAGTTGTTAAAGAAAAGGCAACCAGTTTCTCAAGGGCAAATTGGTTGACTCGCAAGGGGCCTCACCAAAGAAAGACATCACGCGCCTCTGCTTGCCAAAGTGAAGGAGGTCACGCTTTGGCAAGTTAGCAAGTTTTAACAAAAAAAATGAGAGATTTGAAGTAATTCTTTCATCTATAAGATGGAAGGAAAGCAACAAGGACCATTTTTGCAGAGGAAACATGAAATCTCTTTTAAATTCCAGTTTGATACTCTTATCGATTTTCAGTTTATGCGGGTGCGATTTGCAGCGACGTCAAAAGCTCGATTACCTCGAAACCACGGCCAACAACTTGAGCGAGGTACATCTGATTGATCTATCACGTCAGCAAGCGCACCAAAAGGTCATGCAGATCATCAATCGCTTCAATCCGGAAATGGCGAGGGAAATGAAGCAAGCGGTCGCTGACGAGATTTTCGAAATGAGCGTAAAATACCCAAACTTAGATGTGGATCTGATTTGTGCGACCATCACTCATGAAAGCGGCCGTAGCTGGAATCCGCAAGTGGTGTCGAACGCTGGTGCGATGGGATTAATGCAGATTATGCCGAGCACTGGCATGTGGTTATCCAAGTACGAGCGCATCAAATGGACAAACGGCGAGGAGATTTTGTTCAACCCGATTTACAACATTCGCCTGGGCTCACGCTATCTTTCGGCATTGATTGAAACTTATGATATTGAAGGCGGTCTGGCGGCATATAACGGTGGACCCCGGCGGGCAAAAAGGTGGCTGGCGAGTAACAAGGCCCACGGCATTTTGTGGAGTGAGACTCAAAACTACATTCCGAACGTATTGAAGTTATACGACGAATACAAAAGCTCAACTTTATAAATACCAGCTTTCATTACCGACTCCTCCCTCCAGCGACCGCCAGTGTCCTCGTGACCTGGCGGTTTTGCTTTTTGTGCTAAACCGAGCATCTGAGGAAGATTGTCATTCCCGCCTGTTTTTAGTGGGAATCCATTTTGAGGAGTGATGAATGCCCGATAAAAGCATTCGGGCATGACAGTTAGAAATCAACCTCCAATTCGTTTCCGTTTCAGTAAATATTCAAACAACGCCCGGTCGTAAGCTTCGCGGGTGTCGATGGGGACGTAATCGATTTGGTTTTCGCGGCAAACCTTCTTGTAGTTAGCCAGAAACTCGGCGACTTTCGCCTGGTAATCATGACGAATGTGCCATGGCTGGGTGCTGATTTCCTCCCCGGTTTCCATGTCGCGGAAAACCGCGTCTTGTTGAAAATCGAAAGTGAGTTCCAGGGGGTCCATGATGTGGAAGACGATCACTTCATGCTTGCGATGGCGAAAATGTTTGAGCGCCGACAGCACCGTCTGGGGATCGTCGAACAGATCCGAAAGCACGATGATCAGCCCGCGCCGTTTGATGCGCTCGGCCATCTGATGCAACGCGATCGCGACGTTGGTTTCGGCGCTGCTTTGGGTACGGTCAAGTTCGCGCAGTATCTCATGCAAGTAGGTGGTCACCGAACGCGGCGGCAGATAACGACGAATTTTTTCATCGAACACGAGCAAGCCGACGGCATCGCGCTGGCCGATCATCAAATAGCTCAGCGCGCCAGCGAGATAACAGGCGTACTGCAATTTGGTGACGCCCACCGAGGTGAAACCCATCGACGCCGAGGCGTCCAGCAAAAGATACGCTTTGAGATTTGTTTCCTCCTCGAACTGTTTCACATAGAAACGATTGGTTTTGCCGTACACCTTCCAGTCCACGTGCTTGATCTCGTCCCCCGGCATGTACTGGCGATGCTCGGCAAACTCCACGCTGAAACCGTGATACGGGCTTTTGTGCAGCCCGGTGATAAAACCCTCCACCACTAACCGCGCCCGCAAATCCATGTTGGATAATTTCGAAACCACTTCGGGGTCGAGGTACTTGCGATAATCCAGCGGGCGAGTAGACTTCATTTGCTGTCCCCTTTTCCGCCAGAGCGGATCGGCTCAGCCGACATCAGCCGCTCGATGATGTGCACGGTCTCGATGCCCTCGGCTTCGGCGTTGAAATTGGTCACGAGTCGATGACGTAGGACCGGCTTGGCAACTGCCTCCACGTCTGCCACATCGGGCGTGGGACGGCCGTTCAGGATCGCGCGTGTCTTCGCACCCAAAATCAAGTATTGTGAGGCCCGGGGTCCCGCTCCCCAGTTGATCCAATCGCGGATGAACTGCGGTGCGGCGTCAAAATTGGGGCGGGTGTGGCGCACCAATCTCACGGCGTAGTCGATGACGTGGTCGGCCACCGGTACCCGCCGTACGAGATTCTGCAATGTCATGATCTCGTCCGCTTTGAGAATGACGCTCAGCTCCGCGGTGTAAGCGCTGGTTGTGGATTTCACAATTTGCGTTTCCTCTTCATGTGAAGGATAATCGACCCAGAGGTTGAACATGAAGCGATCGAGCTGCGCTTCGGGAAGGGGGTAGGTACCTTCCTGCTCGATAGGATTTTGCGTGGCGAGCACGAAGAACGGCTCTTCCAATTTATAGGTGGTGCCGGCCGCGGTGACTTCGTGTTCCTGCATGGCCTGCAGCAGCGCCGCTTGCGTTTTCGGCGGCGTGCGGTTGATCTCATCCGCCAGCACGATATTGGCGAACACCGGGCCTTTCACAAATTTGAAGGCCTTGCGTCCGGTGGTGGAATCTTCCTCTATTATTTCTGTGCCGGTGATATCCGATGGCATCAGGTCCGGTGTGAACTGAATGCGGCTGAATTTTAGATCAAGAACCTTAGACAGGGTGCTGATGAGCAAAGTTTTGGCGAGGCCGGGAACGCCCACCAGCAAGCAGTGGCCGCGCGCCAGCATCGAAATCAAAAGTTCTTCGATGACTTTGTGCTGGCCAACGATGATTTTGCTGACCTCGGCGAGAATGTTATCGTGCGCCTGTTTGAGTTGTTGGACGGTTTCGAGATCGTCGGATACCGATCCGCTTCGCGGACTGGCTTCCCGTGGGGTGCGTGGCATACATCCTCCGTTGAGTTGCGACTTAGTTGATTTGAGCGGTGCAAGGTAATTATTTCGGTGGGGAATGTCAAATGATTTTGCTTGAAGAACAACCGCGTGTTCGTTAGATTAAAACCACGAATTTCACGAATGACACTAATTGAAAATCTCATTCGTGAAGTTCTTGAAATGAACGCGGATTTGGAACGGGAATTAAATTCCCCAAATAACTGCCCGACAAGGATTGCAAATCCTTGTCGAGCGGGCGGTTGATTTTTTTGACAGGATAATTGCAATGGCAAACGCTGAACACTTGAAGATTCTCGAACAAGGCGTTGAGGTGTGGAATAAATGGAGAGAGAAAAATCGTGGCGTACGTCCGGACCTTCTCACTGCAAAACTTAGTGGTATGAATCTCGCGAATATTCATTTTAGTCACACAAACCTGGGTGGCGCGAATCTAAGTAAGGCAAACTTGTCAGGTGCTGAACTAATTCATGCGTGGCTTAACCAAGCAAACCTTGAAGGTGCTGATTTATCACGTGCAGACTTAGGGTCAGCGTACGTTGGCAAAGCAGATTTGAGCATGGCAAATTTATCAGGAGGGCGTTGTGTCGAAACAGACTTTGATAGAGCAATTCTGTTGTTGGTTCGCGCCTGAGGACTTAAAAATCGGTGATAGAATCCGACAAGGCATCGATGAGGCAATTAGGATTCACGATAAACTCTTACTAATTCTTTCGGAACATTCGATTAACAGTGAGTGGGTTGAGAAGGAAGTGG
>DASWHH010000642.1:0-4762 GCA_036398295.1 bacterium | reverse complement strand
AAACACCACCCCGCAGAGCCTGACGAAAGTTGTAAATCCCGCCCATGCACCATACACGCCGCAGCCAAAAATCGGCTGAAGCAATAAACCGTGGGCAGCATTACCAACCAGCCGCCGATCAGCGTCCACGAGCGCACAAATTTGCTTGACAAAAAACGATTTTTAAATTATTATGCATTCGCGGTATGTTTAACAAGGAGTCTGAAAATGCATACAATTGAATTTTGGACAAAAATAAAAGACGGTATGATTAAAATACCCAGAGAGCATAGAAATAAAATAAAGGAAAACGTCCGGGTTATTATTTTCACTGACGAAAATAGGGTTGAGTCTGACTTTATAGAAAAACTGATGAAGAACCCTATCAAGCTCAGAGGGTTTACACCTCTCTCGAGAGACGAAATCTATGACCGCAACTAGAAAGGAACTTGCCACTAGTTTTCTTGATTCAAATATCTGGCTGTATGCCTTCACTGAAACCCCTGATAAAGAACATAAGCGTAAAAGAAGGATCGCGAAGAAGACGATCCAAAAAAGCGATGTCATTATCAGCAGCCAGGTCATTAATGAGACGTGTGTTAATCTTATTAAGAAAACAGATCTTAGTGAGGAAGAAATTCGATCATTGATTTTATCTTTTTATAGCAAGTACCCCGTCATGGAAATAGAGAAAGATGTTTTGATGCATGCATCCCGGTTGCGAGAAAAATACGGATTCGCGTTTTGGGATAGTATTATCGCATCCACTGCTTTGAGCTCTAATTGCGAAATCCTCTATTCAGAAGATATGCAGGATGGATTACAGGTTGAAGGAAAGATGAAAATAGTGAATCCGTTCAAATCAGATTAAATGGATATCACCTTTATCGCTCACTGACCTTGTCCCACCCAATCCCCTCGCACAAACCGCACCGCAAACACCACCCCACACAACGCCACAAATGTTGTGAATCCGGCCCAGGCTCCGTAGACGCCCCAATTTAGAAACCGGCTGAAGCAATATACCGTGGGTAGCATCACCAGCCAGCCGCCGATGAGCGTCCACGAGCGCACGAAGCGCACATCTTCCACAGCGGTGAGGGCGGCGCGCCCGGTGATGAAAATCGCGTCCATCACCTGGTAGAGTGCCATGATGCGCAGCAGCGTCGCGCCGGTTTCAAAGACCTCCGCATCGTTTATGAATAAGCCCACGAGGAATTTTGGGAAAACCAGCAGTATGATCCCATATCCGCCCATCAGCCCGACCGTGAGTCCCGCTGCGGTGTAGGCGATCTTCTTCGCTTCGATCTGGTCACGCTTTCCAACAGCCTCGCCCACCAGCGACGTTGTTACCGAGGCAATGCTGGACGCCGGGATGAGCAGAAAATCTTTGATCTTGAGGGCAATCTCGTGGGAGGCCAGCGGCACCGTCCCCAACCGGCCAATCCATGCCACGAATACAGTCCACCCTGCCACTTCGATGAGATTGGTCTGCGCCAGCGGCGAACCCAGCGCAATAATTTTTTTGAGGTAGATCCAATCGCGGTCAATTTTATCCGCGGGTGAAAAAATGTTTTTGGCCTCGCGCCACGAGTATCGCATCATTAGCAACATGAAAACAATGCGGGCCAGCACGGTGGCCAGCGCTGCGCCCGCCACGCCCAGGGCCGGAAATCCGAATTTTCCAAAAATCAAAAGGTAATTGAGGACGATGTTAAGCACGACTGCTATATTTGAATAGAGCGCTGTGACTCGATTTTTTTTGATAGCAATGAGAAACCGCCCCATGATCCAACTCGCAAAGTAGGCCGGCAGCGAGACGACATTTATGAGCATGTACATCCGAGCTTGCTCGAGAACCAGCTCTGAGTCGGTGGCGAATCTCATCGCCCAGCTAACCGGAAGATAGAGCGCCAGACAAAGCAGGGAGACTCCAAAGCATGCGACAATTTCATAGAACAGGTAATTTTTGAATTCCGCGGAGCGGTTTTGCCCCACGGCGCGCGAGAACAAAATCAGGGCGCTATCAAAGAAACCCTCGCAGGGCATGACCGTGAGCCAGAAGAACGTCAGACCCAGTCCTACCGCCGCCACCGACTCTTTGCCTAATTGCCCCACCATGAGTACATCGATGATCCCCATGATGTGATAGGATAGAAAGCTGAGGGTGATGGGCCAGGCCAGCCCAATCATCTCGCGGATTCGTTTTGACATGACTGAAATTATTCAAAAAAAATTACCGGTCAAGGATAACAATGCGCTGGCGGCCCACGTTCATAAAAAATATTTTGCAATCGCGGGCATGTCCGCAAACATATTAGATTAACCGGCGATGACGTGTCATCCCATTGACCTTTCGTCGACATAGCGACAGCTCCCACCGCTGACTTCCTTATAGCCGACCCTGGCGAAATCGTTAACTCGTTAAAAATCAACTCCCGATCTCTTTCTCGTGCCGTTCGACCCCTGGCATAATTTTGGAATGTCTTTGCGCAGCCCGGAGTTATAGGTAGCAGTCACATTTGATCAAAGTTTATGCTTGTGTCATCCCATGGGATTAAATATATTTCGATAGCCTAATCAATAAGGAGAGGAGGACGCAATGATGAGCAATTCCTGTCTCATTTTTCTTTCAATTCTATACATGCCATTTGTCTTGCCCACGGCTGCTGCGCAGGAGGCGACGGAGCACATTCCGTACAAGGTCCTGCCAGCGCAACCTGGCGAACTGTGTACGATTTGCGGTGTGCCGCTCACCGATCAGGACGTCGCGTTGCAGGTTCGTGGTCGGCGCGTCCCGTTGAACCGCTCAATGGTCGATTCGTTCTTGGCGAGCGAGGAAAAATATTTTGCAATGAAGCAACCGCGGGGCGCGCTGTTTTCAGAAGAGATGACTGACCAGCCAGGCGTCTCGCTGGGCGGAATCAGCGCGGGTTGGTTTCTGTTCGGTTGCTACATCCTGGTCGCGCTGATTTTCAGTGGACTGAGCGGTTATGCGGCGGTCTCGAAAGGGTTGCCGCCAATTCAGTATTTTTTCATCGGCCTTGTGTTCAGCGTTTTAGGCTATATTTATGTTCTGACTCGTCCGGCCGTGAGTAAGAAGGGCGAAATTCCCGATGGACTGGTCAAAGTCCCGACTACTTCTGCGCCCGTGGCTTGTTCCAGGTGTGGTTACGGCAATCATCCTGCGGCGAATGTCTGCGCCGGGTGCGGAGGAAAATTGCAGCCGATGGTGCAATCGGAAGTGGCAAGAGCTATGTAAAATAGAAAAGTACAAGCTGCAAAACGGCGAATTCAAGTTGCATTTTGCATCCCGCATTTTGATTTTTTCATTGAGTCATACAATTTCATCACTTCAATATTTTAAAGGACGCACATGACAGAGAAATCCGAAGCAGTCACGTTTGCCGATAAAATCAAACAGTCCATTGTCACAATCCTGCATTCCGGTAGCAGTCAGAATGAGCGACCATTCCTGAAGAAACACAATGAGAGCAACATTCCGGGATTGTACATCATCGGTGATTTGGCCGGCGCGCCAGTAATCAAATACGCCATGGCGCAGGGCTACGAGGTCATCGAGCATATCGCCGGTTTGCCCAACGTTTCGAAGGGTCGGGACCGCGAGGCCGATATTTATGACGTCGTCATCATCGGCGCCGGCGCGGCGGGACTCAACGCGGCGCTGCAGGCGAGAGAGCGAGGCATGAAGTACATGGTGCTGGAAAAGGAGCAGGTCGCGAACACTATCGAAAATTTTCCAGAGGGGAAATGGGTGTACGCCGAACCGGACAGCCAGCCGCCGAAAGGCAAGCTCTGGCTCGATGGCGCCACCAAGGAAGATTTGACAAAGCGCTGGCATCAGATCATCGATCAAAATCAGTTAAACGTACGCACGATGGAGGGCGTAACCTCATGCGAAAAGAAGGATGGTATCTTTCAGGTTAAGACTCCCAAAGGCGAATATCGCAGTAGATGGCTGGTGTTGGCGACGGGTCAGCGCGGCAATCCCCGCAAGCTCAAGGTGGCGGGCGAAGATCGCGAGCATGTGTATCATCGGCTGTATTCGCCTAAGAAATATAAGAATGAAAGTATCATCGTCGTCGGTGGCGGCAACAGCGCCATCGAGGCGGCGATCACATTGAGTGAACAAAACAAAGTCTATCTCTCATATCGTGGCAGTGAGTTCAGCCGCATTTTCAAAGACAACGAGCGCAAACTCAACGCCGCCATCGCTGCCAGAAAAATCGAACCGCTCCTGAATTCGCAAATCACCGAATTTGGGGAAAGCGAGGCTACTCTCAAAATCAACCGCGGCGGTTCGGACGAAGTCCGCAAGATACCCTATCACCACGCGTTCGTACTCATCGGCGCGGACGTGCCCCGCGAGTTTCTGAAATCCCTCGGCCTGAAAATGGAGAACGAATGGGAGGGCAGCCTTCTAAGATCTGCGGCGCTGACACTGTTGGGATTTATCGGGGTATATATTTTTGGCGGGGGGCTGGGCGGACATCCCAATTTCCTTGGAGTGGATTTATCTTTTCTGCCCAACTGGGTTGGCGCACTGCTCTGGGGAGCCAGCCTCATTGGTCTTGTGCAGTTCGGCCGCAAAGGCGATCGTTTCGCCTGGCTGGGGCTCTCGTTTTTTGTGTGGTACACGATTTACGGCGTGAAGGTCGGTAAAGGCGAGGAGTTCTGGCCGTACAAAGATTGGGGCTACAAACTTCTGTCGTTTCTAAATCGGCCGTGGGCGTTTTGGTACACGGTCCTCTACACCACGCTG
>DASWHH010000641.1:0-2203 GCA_036398295.1 bacterium | reverse complement strand
AAATGTGTTGAGGAGGTGGTGAGTGGGTTTGAACAAAGATCAGTTGAAGAAATCCTCTGATATTCTGGAGAAACTTGGAGTCACGTTGTTGATTGCTGCTATTGGCGATATGGTGGTTGGAAATTTTGCTGGCACGAGAATCGTTTGGGACATAATTGGAATATCTTGTGGTTTTATTTTAATGATTATGTCCGTGAGTATTTTAGGAGAAATTAAAGAATGACAAGTAGCATGTTCATCGCACTCGTTGGCTTTATTTGCGTGGTCTTTGGCCTGGTTTTGCTTTATATGGCTCGAAGGGGCGGCAGTAAGAGTTAGTTAGCCAAAAAAAGTTTGAGATCGTTCATGCCCTACGAACCCGTCATTGGACTTGAAGTCCACGCGCAATTGCGCACCGATTCAAAAATCTTTTGTCGCTGCAGTACGAAGTTCGGCGGTGCGCCCAACTCGCAGGTCTGTCCCATTTGCTTAGGTATGCCCGGCGTGTTGCCGGTCCTGAACCAGCGCGCGGTGGAATTCGCCCTGCGCATGGGCCTCGCCACGAACTGCAGAATAGCCAACCGATCGTTGTTCGCGCGCAAGAATTATTTCTATCCTGATTTGCCCAAGGGTTATCAGATCTCCCAATACGAAGAACCGCTTTGTGTGGGAGGTTACGTTGAAATGGAAATCGACGGCGAAGTGCGGCACATTGGACTCACCCGCATTCACCTTGAAGAAGACGCCGGCAAATCGGTGCACACCGAAAGCTATGTCTCAGGAAATGAAACGCTGGTGGATGTGAATCGCTGCGGCGTGCCGCTGATTGAAATTGTCAGCGAGCCGGACATTCGTTCTCCGCGGGAAGCCGCGCTGTACGTGAGCCAACTGCGCCAGATGGTGCAGTACCACGACATCTGTGATGGCAACATGGAGGAGGGCAGCCTGCGCTGCGACGCCAATGTTTCGGTTCGTCCAATTGGTTCGAAAGTGCTTGGTGTGAAAACCGAACTCAAAAACATGAACTCCATCCGTGGTGTTGAGAAGGCGCTGGAATTTGAAATCGCCCGCCAGATTCGTATGTTGGATGAAGGCGGCGAGATTGTCCAGCAAACTCTGTTATGGGATGCGGATCGCAACGAGGCCGTCCCCATGCGCAGCAAAGAATACGCGCACGACTATCGCTATTTCCCGGAGCCCGATTTGGTGCCGGTGATGGTGAGTGAAAATTGGTTGAATGAAATCAAAGGTTCATTGCCGGAGCTGCCCCTGGAGCGTAAACAGCGACTCATTCGACAGTACAATATCCCCGTTTATGACGCCGAAGTCCTCACCGGCGCCCTCGCATTGGCGGACTATTTTGAAGAAACTGCCAAAAGCTCAAGCGATGCGAAGGCGGCCAGCAACTGGGTGATGGGAGAAGTGCTGCGCGTGATAAAAGATTCCGACAGCGACATCGAGAATTTTGCGGTGAAACCTACGGAACTTGGCTTGCTGATCAAGCTCATCAACAAGGGCACCATCAGCGGCAAAATTGCCAAGGCGGTATTCGAGGAAATGCTGCAGACCGGCCAAACCGCGGAGGCAATCATTAAAGCAAAGGGACTGCTGCAAATTTCGGATAGCAGTGAAATCCAATCCATTGTGGCCGATGTTCTCAAAAATAATCCTTCCGAAGTTGAAAAATATCTCGCCGGCAAGGAGCAGGTGTTAGGCTTTCTCGTTGGTCAAGTGATGAAAGCTACTGGCGGCAAAGCCAATCCGAAGTTGGTGAACGAGATATTTCGAGCCGAACTTTCCCGCCTAAAAAAGTAGTCTCCTCAGATTTCGCAAAAACAGGAGCAGCCCATTTTTTTCTTACTGGAATTGGGGAAAAAGTAGGTTGTGCTTCCTTCCGATATAGATAGACATAATTGCATAATATTTTTAGGGATGAATAAGGTTTGATTTTTTGTCGCGGGAAGTCAACCTGAATGGCATTTTTTAGCATTCTGTTCGGCAAAATCTCCGTCTCCCGAATTGTCACCACAAAGCCGTATTGGGAGGAACTATGTGGTCAAACAAGTCCGTGTTGCATCTGTTCCCGGGTTTGAAACTTGAAACCACTCCCAAGCCTCGTCGAAGCGCCATGGTCAAAAGGCCTCTGCACTACAAGCTTACAAAACATTGCTTTTTTAGCAAAGTTTTTAATGAACCACAAAGACACAAAGAGCACAAAGATTTC
>DASWHH010000640.1:0-4066 GCA_036398295.1 bacterium | reverse complement strand
CCGGTTCCCATACTTGTTTGGCAACGGAGTTCTTTGCGAAGCTCAGGCTTCGCCATCCGCGACGTTCCCAAGTTCTACTTGGGAACGAATATTCACTTTTCACGTTTGCCATCTGCCGTTTGCCGTCTCACGTCTCACGTTAAATGTCTCAAGATCTCGTAAAACACTTTTTCACCGGTACCGGCGCTACGTATGAACTCATCGTCAATCTGTTCACCTATGGCGCCGATCGTTATTGGAAGAACCAGATCCTTGCTAAAATTCCGCCGTGCCGGAGCATTCTCGATCTCGCCTGCGGCACCGGAATTCTAACTTTGAAACTGGCGGACAAATTGCCCCACAGCAAAATTGTCGGCGTGGATATGATGCCGGAGTACATTGCTATCGCCCGAAAAAAGATAGTAGCAGAAAATCGGCGCAACATCCATCTGGTTTGCGGCCGAGCCGAAGAGGTTCAGCTTCGCGAGACTTTCGACTGTATTACCTCGTCATACATTCCGAAATATGTCCCGGCAGAAAAACTTCTGCAAAATGTTTCCGGCTATTTGTGCCCGGGTGGACGATTGATTCTGCATGACTTTTCTCTACCCCAGCATTTTCTGCTGGCACGAATTTGGACTCTGCACATTTTCTTGATGAAACATTTCGGCACCCTGCTGTTTCCTGACTGGAAAACCATTTTTTACGAACTGGGCGATTTGGTGCGGAATACGACATGGCTTGAAGAATATTGGGAGGTCCTGCCGCGTTTTGGCTACAAAAACATCAAGGTGCAAAATTTAACGGCCGGCAGCGCCGCCATTTTGTGGGCTGAGAAGGAGTAGCAGCCAGCCATTGGGGTTTGAATGAGTCCATCGCCCGGTTATTTTACTTTCACCACGCACACGGTCAAATCATCAAAACGATGACAGCCGGCGGTGTGCTGCTCAACCGCGCTCATGATCCCCTGGCCGATTTGCGTTGCCGGTTCTCCCGCCATTTGGTGCACGATTTGTTGTAGACGCTCACAACCGAACTCCTCGCCGGCTTGATTTTGCGCGTCGGTTACGCCGTCCGTGTAAAAAACAAAAATGTCGCCCGTTTTTAGCGAGAGGCTTTTCGACTTAGTTTGCCGGGCGAACTCCTCGGGTGAACCCAAACCCAGTCCCATCCCTTGGCATTCCAGAGCTTGCGCGACTTTCTTGCGGGCATCGTAATGAATCACCGGTTCTTGACCGGCGCGCACCAGAGTCAATTTTCTGGCACGCAAATCAAATTTGCCACCTACCTGGGTGATGAAGAAAGTTCGTTCGAGATCGCCGGTCAGCAGATAATTTAGGCGGATGAACAGGTCCCGCGGCGACGGGTGATACTCATAGATTGATCGCATGATGCCCTGGATTTTGCTCACATAGAGCGCCGCCGACGTGCCCTTGCCGGAAACATCACCCACTACAACCAGCAGCTGTTTTTTGTCTAACAGCAGAAAGTCGTAGTAATCGCCGCCGACTTCCGTGGCCGGTTCGGAATGGGCAAAAATGTCCAGGCCGGCGAGATTGGGCACCTGCTTAGGAAGCGAGCTGAGCTGTATGCGGTGGGCGATTTGCAGCTCATTCTTAAAACGCTCTTGATTTTTCAATTCTTTGTAGAGGTTGATGTTCTCGAGCGCAACCGCGGTTTGCGAGGCCGCTGCCTCCAACAGTTCGAGATCTTCAATGCGATAGTGATCCTCGGAGAGTTTTTCGCCGACCACAAACATTCCCAGCAGTCGGCCATTCAACATGATCGGCGTAAGAAAGGCGGCGCCGAGTTCTTTAAGATGAGGATGTTCGCTGAAAACGGCGCCGTCCACCTGGTGGGGTCGACCGTCCACAGTCAGTTGCCGAATCCAGGGGGCGTCACGGCGAAAAGCCAGACTCTGCCAGGCATCGGGGCGGAAGCCATACGCGTTGGCAGGCACCATTTTGCCGTCTTCACTTAACAGGATGCCGATATTTTTGAGCCGCATCAGCCCGGAAAGTTTTTCGATCACGTCGTGGGCCAACCGTTTTTCGTCTAAGCAACACGCCACGATGCCGCTGAACTCGGCCAGTGCTTTTTTGTAATCATACTTCTCTTGATGGAATTTGCGCGCGACCTGGTTTTGTAAGAATATTCGCAAGCGCCACAGCACGAATATGAACAAGATGGTCTCCACGACGGTTGCTTTGATTTTCCAGTGTTCGCGTTTTTCCGGCGGCAGGTCATCCACAAACCCGATTTCTATTTGCTGATCGGTAAACCAGATGCCCGGGTAGTTCATTCGCAATTTAGGCAAATAGCCAATGCCCAGGAGCAGTATCACGAATAGCGCGAGATTGATTAACGCGGCAATCGACACGTACAGTCGGCTGCGCCGTATCACCGGGTTGAATTCGAGCAGACGGAAACGATAGGTGGTGTAAAGGTGAGAAAGCGGGAACAGTATCAGCACAATAAACGCATACTGTCCGCAAATGATCCACTCGATCTTGAACCAGATGGCCAGAGCCGTGACTGCAAGAAAGGTCAACCCGACAAACCATCCCGACCACTTGAGGTACCGGGCGAGGCGTTTGGCTTCAGGCGGTTTGGTTTTGCGATGCGCGAAGAATATGAGAATTCCGAACAGAACCAGGGCGACAACTGCGCCATTAAGCAGGATGCTCCAGAGGATGTTAAATTTGATTTTCTGCAGGATAAACAGAATCAGGATGGCGTTCATGATCACCGCGACCGTGACGGCGGCGATGGCGAACGCTTTCAGTAGTGAGCGTCGTGCCAGTATGTCGCTGCGCAGCACCGGAAAATACAAACGCGAGTAAAAAACCAACAGGATAAAGACGGGGACGGACGTTAGTTGCACAACGGTGGTGTGAGAGAAACGCAGGGATTGTCCGAGCAGCAGAATGCTCCATGTCAGGAAGGTTGCGAAGAGCAAGCGGGCGGCTGGCAAATGCGGGCGTAACAGTCCGAAAAAGGCTGCGGTACCAATACTGGAAAATCCAATCAATAATAACGAGACCAGATAAATGTCGATGCCAATGGTTGCGAGGGTTATCGGGACAATTATTTCCTGCCCTGCGCGCTGCACCAAATACTCAACCGTCCGTCCGGCCTCGATGTCACGCAGGATGCGATCGGCGGCGACGGCATTGTGAAAACGCCGGCCGTTGATGCTGACGATAACGTCACCCACGCGAATGCCAGCCCGATCCGAGGCGCCTCCGCGCTTAACGGCTTTTACCGTAACACCCTGATCCGTGTCTTCGAAGATGTTTTGATCGGTGGCCGTGGCAAGCAGATTACGGAAATTGATAAAACTGTAGATCAAAACGACGCCGATCAAAGCCGTGAACAGCGCGCGTACCTTTTTACTATCCTGAAAAAACGCCTCAACTGCTTTCCACATTGTTCGACTGGCAAGAATTAGTGATAATTTCTTAACGAAGAGACCGGCTTTTAGATTCAAAAGCCAGTCGAATTTATTTCATTCGAATACAAAAGTAAATGGAAATCTGGAAGCCGGTCCGGAAAGTGTCGATGCTCAACGATTCACCATTCGCCCTCGCTCTGCTTTCCTACTAAAAAAATGACGGCAGTCATCGAACCTCAGGATGAAGCAACCGCTTTTCGGCCAGGCTGCTTGGAGTCCGAGTTGACAGAGATTGACGGTGGTTATTTTTTCTTGGCGACGGCTCGCCAGCCGGTGGGAGTATGAAAGCGGACTTTTCGTCCAGAGCTTAAGCGGACGTCGTCGATGACGTAAAAGCAGCGGGCGTCGATATCTTGGGCAAGCTGAATGGCGCGTGAGGTGTTGCGACGCGTGGTCTTTATGAAGAGCAGACTGACTGGGCCACCCTGACCCCTGCCATCAAATTCCGTAACTCGGTAGCCGGAAGCCCGCAGCTTTCGCGCAACCCGCTGTCCACGACGGGTGAAGATGCGCAGCACCTGATCGCCGACCGCCAGCCAGTCTTCCATCGTGATGCCAAGGTAGGTTCCAAGCGCAAAATCCTAAAGCAAAACTCACCACGTACTCGGGCTGGCTCAAATTCTGAATGACTTT
>DASWHH010000639.1:0-2530 GCA_036398295.1 bacterium | reverse complement strand
AGATCCATATTACAGCAAAATGCCAGGTTTCAATGGGGAGACAGACGTATCAAAGAATATTATGCAAGAATGGAAAGATCTGTATGAGTTCCAAAAAAAAGAAGGAGCTTCAGACACAATTCTAAATAACACAAAAGGGATAGTAGAATTTCTAGAAAATTATGATTCTATTCGTAGCAGCTTAATTAATCAAGCGAGTATAAATGGCGGCCAAGAGTAATACAACTATTTTTGAACCTATCCGGATATTAATCTTTAATCAAGCGAGAAATTTTTAGCTTCTTCTCCAAAAAATACTCGAAATGTCCTTCAATTCAGTGTATTATATGTTTGCTCAATCAAAATAAACTGAAGAGAAAGGATCATTTCGAGTGAAGAAAAATATCGGCAAAAAGCTGGCAAAACGCAAGCGAAAAATCAATAAACGCGTCAAAAAGATACAATGGCCGAGTCAACCCAAACCGATGATGGCAGGAAGCAATATTGTCTATGACTTTGACGGACGCCATCAGGGTATCGCTTATGGCGGAATCGGCAACATCCATCAGTTGGCCGCTCGCAGTGGATTGATCGATGAAATCGACAATCGCATTCAATTGCTCAAACGCCATGTGCCCTACCATGAGTCCGATCATATCCTCAACATCGCTTACAACTACCTGGTTGGCGGATCTTGTCTGCAGGACATCGAATTGCTGAGAAACGATGAAGCCTGGCTGGATGCACTGGGCGCCCAGATCATTCCGGACCCGACCACCGCCGGCGATTTCTTGCGTCGGTTCAACGAGGAACAAATCGGCGAATTCATGGAGGTCAAAAACACGGTTCGCGGCAACATCTGGCAAAAACAGCCGGCATCGTTTCGCCGCGAAGCCATTCTCAATGTCGACGGCACCATTTGCGCCACCGACGGCGAGTGCAAGCAGGGGATGGATATTTCCTACAACGGGCAGTGGGGATATCATCCACTGGTCATCTCCTTGCACAACACCCGCGAACCCCTTTACATTGTCAACCGTCCGGCCAATGCCCCCTCCCATCACGACTCGGCCCCCTGGATCGACAAAAGCCTTGATCTGGTGGGCGATCATTTTGAAAAGGTTCAACTGCGCGGGGACACCGACTTCAGCCTGACCGGTAACTTTGACAAATGGGACGAACGTTGCACCTTCATCTTCGGCATGGATGCGCGGGCCAACCTGGTAACAATCGCCAACCGAATCGATGAATCCGATTGGCAACCGCTGGAAAAACAGCCCAAGTATCAGGTCAAGACCTGGCCGCGATGCAAACCGCAAAATGTCAAACAGCAGGTGGTTAAAGAGCGCAAGTTTAAAAAGATCGTCACCAAGGCGGAAGACTTCGTTGAATGTGAATATCGACCCGGCAAATGTAAAAAGTCCTACCGGCTGATCATTTTGCGCAAAACCTTCGACGTTGTCAGAGGGGAAATGAATCTATTTGATGACGTGCGCTATTTTTTCTATATCACCAATGACCGCAAACGCTCGAGCGCGCAAATGATCCAGTTTTATCGTGACCGCAGCGATCACGAAAATGACATCGAACAATTGAAAAACGGCGTGAACGCGTTGACGCCGTCTTCTGACACGCTGTTGTCCAACTGGGCGCTGATGGCCATCGCTTCGCTGGCCGGGGATCTGAAGGCGTGGTTCGGGTTGCTATTATCCTACCGGCCCTTGAGTCTGTCGATCGTGCGCATGGAATTCAAGCGGTTTTTGAACACCTTTATTCGCATCCCGTGCCTGATTATCAAAACCGGCCGTCGGATCTGTTACCGATTGGTTGGCTTCAATGACAATCTCAAACACATCATCGACCTTTCAGATAAGCTCAAAGCATTCGGCGTTCCCTAATCCATTTTTGTAGAGCAGCAATCGCATGGGGCGGTTGTGAGCTCATATTCAACCCTGAAAGGAGTAAAGCGAGCAGAAAAAACAAAAATGAAAAGGCTACATATTGGACAGGAGAAGTGCGTCTTCTTATTGACCACCTTGCTACCACATTGTGATAGTCGGCTTGACTGAAGACACGGTCGCGGGATTTACTGCCCTGCTGACTATTTCTCGCTTATTTTGGGTCTAACGGTGTGAAGCGTCGCTACCAGCCCAACACGGCTAATCTCTCTTCTCCTGGCGCTTCTGTCGAGGCAGCGATCGCGGCGGCGTCACGCGACGTGCTTATCGCACTTTCCCCGAGTCAGCAGACCGCCATTGAATCCGCCTATGTCGCGGCACTGCTGGCAATTCCGGATGGAGCTGCGAAGGATGAGGGTATCGCCCTCGGCCAGCAGAGCGCGGCCGAGAACCTGGCCCGCCGGCTTGGAGATGGAGCGGAGACCGCGTCCGGTCCCGCTTACGTTCCGACCGGCGAGCCGGGTGACTACGACTTCACACCGCCTTTTGACAGCGAGCCATTCGGACCTGTCGCTAACTTCCCGGGCTGGGGCAACGTCACGCCCTTCGCCATCGAGCTGGCCGACTATCGGCTCGACGGGCCTGACGCTCTC
>DASWHH010000638.1:0-4316 GCA_036398295.1 bacterium | reverse complement strand
TCAAAGGCGATGTATGAAAAACAACTCCTGAGCAAAGAGGAATTTGACCAGGCCAGATTTCAATTCGAGGCCAGAGAGATTCAGTGGAAACAGGCCAAGCTCAATCTCGATTACACCCGCATTACGTCGCCAATCTCCGGTGTCATCGGTGAGCGGCTGCGGCGCCAGGGTGATCGTATTCAGCCCTCAGATAAATTGTTCACCGTTATAAACACCGAAGAAATGATCGCGGTGGTGCACGTACCGGAAAAGGAGATCGGCAAAATTGCTAAGGGACAGCAGGCGTTTTTGACTTCGGATAATCTTTTGGGCACACAGTTTTCCGGCTGGATCAAACGGGTGAGCCCGGTAGTGGATCCCCAAAGCGGCACGTTCAAGGTCACGGTCGGCATTCGCAATGAAGAAAGCAAGCTGCGGCCCGGTATGTTTGTGAACGTGCACATCATTACCGATACCCATCAAGACGCCGTACTGGTTCCCAAAACCGCCATTGTCTATGAAAACGAGGCGATGCATGTGTTTGTGGTGCGCGACAGTCTCGCCCATAAAATCGCGTTGGACGCGGGCTACCAGGATTATGAAAAAGTGGAGGCTCGTTCGGGCATCGCCCCAGATGAACCGGTGATTGTCGTCGGACAAGCTGGTTTGAAAGACAAAACGAAAATCAAGGTGGTAGCGCAACGGTGAACAGCAGGTGTACGGGAATAAGGTGTAAGGAAATAAGGTATAGGGAAGTCGCTACTCTGGTTTCCTTATTTCCCTATACCCATATTCCCATTGCTTCTTGAAATTCTTGAAGATTAGTGAACATTCAGGGTTCAAAATTATGAGCGAAAGCAATTATGAAAAGTCAAACGAGCAAGTTCTTTGAATTCACCACCACGCGGCCCGTGGCAATCCTCATGGTCGTCATTGGTGTGGTGGTTTTTGGCTGGATTTCCTACCAGCAACTGCCGGTGAACCTCATGCCGGATATCTCCTACCCATCCCTGACTGTACGCACCGAGTACACCGGCACCGCCCCCGAAGAAATCGAGACCACCATCTCGCGGCCGGTGGAGCAGGCGCTGGGCGTGGTCGGCAACGTGGTCAGCATCAGCTCCATTTCGAAAGCCGGGCAGTCGGACGTGAAATTGGAATTCACGTGGAACACGGACATGAATGAAGCCACCGCCGAGGTGCGAGAAAAATTAGACCAGGTGTTCCTTCCCGAAGACGTCGAACGGCCGCTGATTCTGCGCTACGATCCGACCCTCGATCCGATCATGCGGCTGGGTCTCTACGGTGAGGCTTCTCTCATTTATCTGCGCTACCTCGGCGACGAAGAGCTCAAGCGCATCCTCGAAACCATTGAAGGCGTGGCCGCCATCAAAATCAAAGGCGGATTGGAGGAAGAAATCCGCGTTGACCTGCAGGAACATAAACTAGCGTTGATCGGCATCAATATTCAACAGGTGCGCAACCGACTCGCACAGGAGAATGTCAATCTCGCCGGCGGAAATCTCAAAGAAGGGCAGACGGAATATCTCGTGCGGACGCTCAACGAATTCAAGTCGGTCGATGAAGTCGCCAACGTGGTGATTGGCAACTGGAACGGCAAAGAGATCAAAATCCGCGACGTGGCGGAAGTGCGGCGCACGTTCAAAGATCGCGAGATCATCACCCGTATCAATGGTCAGGAAAGTGTTGAGATCGAAGTCTACAAAGAAGCCGACGCCAACGTGGTCAGCGTTGCGGAACGGGTAAAGAATCGCGTATTCGGCACGGCAGCACAGCAGGCCTTTGTGGCGAACCTCAAAAAAGCTGAAGAACAGCCGGCGGAGAAAAAGGAGGAAGCCAAGCCCACCAACGGCAAAAGCCACGGCGGTCCCGGTGATCAGCAGGAGGAGATGAAGCGCCGGGAGATGACCAGCTTCGTCGCCTATAATTTGCCAACCGGGATTAAAATCGATCTACTCTCCGATCAATCCGTATTCATTCAAAACGCCGTAGATGAAGTCAAATCGACCGCCATCCTCGGCGGCGTTTTGGCCGTGGTCGTGCTCTTTGTATTCTTGCGCAATCTCACTGCCACCATCATCGTCGGCATTTCAATACCCATTTCCATCGTCGCTACATTTGCGCCGATGAAAATGATGGGCGTTAGCCTGAACCTGATGACCCTCGGCGGGCTGGCGCTCGGCATCGGTATGTTGGTAGATAACTCCATCGTGGTGCTGGAAAGCATCGCCCGCTGCCGCGAAGAGGGCGATAGCCTCATTCAAGCGACCATTCGCGGCGTCAGCGAAGTGGGCGGCGCGGTTACCGCCTCCACGCTCACGACCGTCGCTGTGTTTTTCCCAATTGTTTTTGTGGAAGGCGTGGCCGGACAGATTTTTGGTAACCTCGCGCTGACGGTAGTGTTTTCGCTGCTGGCCTCGCTAGCGGTGGCGCTGTTTCTCATTCCCATGTTGCAATCCCGCGAAAGCTCGAAATTCATTCAGGGGGTGCAAGCCGGCGGCGCAATGAAGGGCAACGTGCTGCAATTCTCCACCGCAGGCAAAATCGATGCCCTGATCGCGGAAGAAAATCACGACCGTTTCTTAGAGAAATCCAAAACCGGCGCGGTGTTACTCGCGCAAACAGTCGGCCACATTGGGCTGAATCTCTTGAAGACTACTGCAGCGCTTTTGGTAGCTTTCACCAAAATGATCGCTATTTTGATTCTATCAATGCTGTTGCCGATTCTCGGTTTGTTGAGATTGGTTCGCTTGCTGAAATTCAAACCATCGGAATGGGCGGCCACTTTCGCCCGCGATCCGGATTTCTGGCGAATCACTTTCATCAAAGAAATCTGGCCGACCTTTTTAGTCAATCAATCGTTGCCAACACTCATTGCAGATGCCCGGAAAATCAAAACCCGTTTCCAAAACAGCGGCCGGGTGGGAAAAATTTTGCGCAGCATTCCGTCGGCTTTGCAATTTGCTTTTTACATTTTGAAATTTGTATTCCAGTTTATACTCGAGCTGATTTTCCGTGCGGCGCATTTCTTAAACGTGACGTTGGCCTCATTTTTCAAGGGGCTGTTCAACCTGATCAAGCTCCTCTTTGCCGCGCCGACTCGCCTGACGTTGACGGGATTCAACCGCGGCTACGAGTGGCTGGAATCAAAATATCCCAAGGTGATGACCTATTCTCTGAACAATCATAAACTGGTTTTGGGAACGACGTTGGGCGTCTTCCTTTTTACAGTTTTTGTCATTGGCCCGCGGCTCGGCAGCGAGCTGATCCCCGAAGTTCATCAGGGCGAATTCAATCTCGACGTGACTCTGCCAGTGGGCACGCCGGTGGAAAAAACCGACGAGCGCATCGCGCAGATTCAGAATTTTGTGGCGGCGCAGGAAGGCGTCAACAAAGTGGCGGCGGTTTCCGGCACCGATAAAACCGCCAACACCAGCAGCGAAGAAGGCGAACACACCGCCAAGCTCACGGTGAACCTCAAACGCACCAGCAGCGTGACTGTGGCGGAAGAAAGGCTTATCAACAAAATCCGCGCTGAGATGGCCAACTTCTCCGGCTTCCAGTGGAAGATTTCCCGGCCTACGCTCTTCAGCTTTAAAACGCCCATCGAGGTGGAAATTCACGGCTACAATTTGCAAAAGTTGCAGGAAGTCACCCGCAAGATCGAAGACGACATGCACGGCATTCCGGGTGTGTTCGATGTCAAATCCAACATTCAGCGCGGCAATCCCGAAGTGCAAATCTATTACAATCGCCCGCTGCTTGCGAAATACAATCTCAACATTTTTGAGGTGGCCTCGATCGTGCGCAACAAAGTGCGCGGCGACGTGGCCACGGAATTCAAAGAGATGGATCGCAAGATCGATATTCTGGTGCGACTGCGGGAAGAAGACCGTGAGAGCATCGATCATTTGCGGCGGCTGATCGTCAATCCCGGCGCGGCCGTGCCGATTCCGCTGGAGGCCATCGCGGAAATCAAAGTCAAAGAAGGCCCGGCGGAAATCCGCCGCGTCGATCAGCAGCGCACTGCCGTCATCTCCGCCAACATCAGCGGCCGCGATTTGAGCAGCGTCACTGGCGACATTTTCCAAATCCTGCGCATCACAGATATGCCGAACGATTTCACTTATAACATGGGCGGACAAAATAAGGAAATGCAGACTTCGCTCGATAGCCTGAAACTGGCGCTCGCCCTGGCGATTTTTCTGGTGTACATCGTGATGGCCTCGCAGTTTGAGTCGATCATTCATCCGTTCATCATCATTTTCACCATCCCGCTGGCACTCATTGGAGTGATAATCTTCCTTTACTTATTT
>DASWHH010000637.1:0-6999 GCA_036398295.1 bacterium | reverse complement strand
ACGCCCGTTCGTCACAGGTTTCCATGAATGAGGTCACAAATTTTCCGCTGGTTTTGAAATCCTGAATGGCGCGGCGAATCTCCTGAGCTTTTGCCCAACCGACGTCGGGATTGTTAACCACCAGAAAAACTCCCGGGATGCGTTCATCCGCTTTGGCTTTGGCGAGTCCGCTAAGAATGTCCCGCAATTGCAGGTTGGCGCCTTCAAACTCCCGGCTTACCGCATCCTGGGGAAAGTGTTCGGAGATCAAGCCGGCAAGATTCACTCTGAGGACGGTGTCTTTTTTGACGATCGGTTTGTCTTCCAATGCGGCGCGGATGGCAAAAACAAACATGATGCCCATCAGCACCACTAACCCAAAGATGACAAAAAATATGAGCCAGCCTTTTCTCGCTGCCATGGTATGCCTCCAGAAATTAAGTCAGATTTATCAAGCTTAAAATAATGCATTGATACAACAATTTCAAAAGAAAAATTTGGTTGATGCCGATGATGGCGACTATGGGAAGAATGGTGTAATAATTACACAGCCTTCCCAAATTTGCGTGATAAACTGCAGCAATCGCGGTGATTTCACTTTTTGTCTCGGTTGGTCTTATGACGTGTAATTCCAATTGCTTGCTGCCTTCCAACCTTCATGGATTGAAATCTGGCACCGACTTTGTATGATGAGGCCGCGGAATTGATGAAATCATCCGATCAAATAACGGAGGTATGCAATCATGAAACGATTTTTGTTTGCCATTTTGTTGATGGGATTGTTTGTGGTGTTCATGGAACCAGCGGGCAATTTGTTGAGCAACCTGCTGCGCCTCGACCAACCACTGTCCCATGAAATTAAGAACGGCGATTGGTTGAGCAAGATATCGCAGCAATACTATGGCGACTCATCCTATTGGAAGGAACTGGCGCTTATCAATCGTGCTCCTAACGGGGACAAGATCTTCCCGGGAGAGAAATTGATGGTACCCAGTTTTGAGGCGATTCAAAGGGTGCGGCAGGCGCGCCGGCTTTCCGACGTTAACGAAGTAGCAAACTTGCAGCAGGACATACTTGCCGGCCGGGTGAAAGTGCACAGTGAACCCATCGCCAGGTCTGAGCGGGAGGCGCTGACGAAAACGCAGCCAGCCAACACCAGCCCGTCCACGGTTCGTGAGGTGCCAGCAGAGCCATCCGCGGGAATGACGGAACCACTGGTGACCGCAGAGCCATCGCCAGCCATCGAGCCGCCTGAGGGTGAAGCCAGCAACGGCGTCGAAACGTCTTTCTGGCTTTCTACGCCGGTGGTGACGGGCGTGATGGTAGTGGCGGTGATTTTGGTGATGGCCGTCTTCATGTATCACCGCAAGCAGAAACGTGAAGAGGTAGATTTCTATGGCGAATCATCTAAAACCGAGGAAGATGACAAAAAGAACCCGTTCCTCTTTGACGACGAGGTAGAGGATCGCCGAAAAAACGGGTCGAAGAAAGAGAAAGACGTCCCGGTTGCTTCATAAGCCCTCGCGCTCATACTGTTTCCTCATCAGCTAACCTGCGACACCAACACACCAGGTTCAACAACAAATGAGCGCCCCTAGAAGGTTTCACTCCGGATCACTCCGGAGTGAAACCCTCTTCATACAGGCGATTGAACGAAGGATGAAGCACAACAGCTAAAAAAGGAGACCCGGTAATTCGGATAGAGATTTCGGAAAGACTTTATGATGAAAGGAAAAGATCTTATGAAACAAGTTTCAAGTCTACTGTTGACGGCGCTGACATTTGGTATGCGTCAAATTGCGCAACTCGCCGCCGCGGTTTTGACGGTAATGGTGATCGCGCTGATTTTGTCACTGTTGTCAGGCTGTGGCGGTAATAATCAGCCTCTAAGAAAACAAGTGAGCGCATACGAAAGCAAGGTGGTGTCGAAAATTGCGGAATTGGAAAACGAGAGCAACATTCTCAAAGCCAGGATCGATTACGCGGGACGGGAACTGCGGGTGGAATGGTTTCAGCAAATCGATGAAATCGAGGTCAGGAAAAGCAAGCTCAATAGAAAATTAGAAGATCTGAAATCCGCGAGCGCTGAAAATATCGATCCTATTAAAATCGACATCGACAGATTAATACAGGAATTGCAGGTGGCCACCGAGGACTTTGCCCTGACACAAAATCCTTGACATTAATGTCCGGCTAAAGTAGATTGGCAACGAATTAATGAAAAAGGAGAAGATGGTATGTTGAAAAAAGTAGCTTTTGTTCTGGCAGCGCTAGTCCTGGGTGCAGCCCAGTCAAATGCCCAGGGCATTCGTCTCGGACCAGAGGTCGGCTACTACAAAACCCAGGATGCCGATGACGGAAAATTCATGTTTGGCGCTGCGCTGCGACTTAAACTCTCGTCAGCGCTGGGTGTGGAGGGCGCCATCAACTATCGCCAGGAAAAATATGGCAACGACGCCCTGACCGTTCGCAGTTGGCCCATCCTCGTGACCGGTATGTTCTATCCTCTGCCGATCGTGTACGGTGCTTTGGGCGCAGGCTGGTACAACACCACCTTCGATGTGAATGTTCCAGGGATTGACAACGAGACCCAACAGGAGTTCGGCTGGCACTTTGGCGCCGGTGTGGAAATTCCCATGGGTGGCAACTCGCGACTCACCGGCGATCTTCGTTACGTCTTCCTCGATTACAGTTTTGATAGCATTCCATTTCAGGACGTGGATAGCAACTTCTACATGATCTCCGCCGGATTCTTATTCGGTTTGTGATCGGTCAGATGTGACTGGCCTTAAAGTGTAGACTCATCTCAGCGCCCTCGAAGACCGCGGGCCGGGGTGTCGCCGGCCTGCGGTTTCATTAATCCTGCTATTTGCCTCCCCAAAAGCTCCCCCTTAACTTGTGTGGGAAATACCTACGCCCATGTCGGCAATTCCCACATGCTAAGACCATTTCCGGGGCTGAAACTTTCCATGCGGCATCCGCATAACTACCGCACAAACAAGTTATTAGCGCCTCACCAAAAACTGCCGCTCAAAACCGGCACGTGGTTTGATTCTCCCTTCGCGGCAAATAATCGTTATGTCTAAAAGTGTTAATGGAGGTATCCCATGTTTAACTTCACAGACCCCGAGACATTCTGGCTGAATGTCACCAATCTCGGATTGGGCATTGTGACGTTCATCTGCTGTGCGGTGCTGGCAGGCGGCGTATTGAAAGAAGTCGTGGAACGGTTGAGAGCACGGGTTCGAGTACCCGTCGAGCAGGACGATCACGCTTTTGTCATGCCGCAGCTTGGCCTTACCATGGCCGACGGTGGTGAGAGAGAAGACAAACCGAAGCTCGAAGAGCAGATTGAAAGCGACTAAGCGTGCTGTTAGCTATGAAACTACAAAGTGCACAATGGGAGCAAAAAAATGATCTGCCCATTTCTTAAAGAAGCACAGGTGCGATTCTGCCGCGCGGCGACCTTCAAAAAAATGATTCCGCGCTCCCTCGAGCACACCGCCTCCGAGCGCTGCAGTTCGCCGGCATGGGTGAATTGCCCCATCGCCCAGCAACAGCACACAGGCGTGACAGGACAGTCTTCCTGTCCGTTCCTGCAGGAATCGCTGGTGCAATACTGCGCGGCGGCGCCCTCGACGAAGTTCATTCCGTACAGTGAATCGCTGCTGTCACGTTGCGGTACAGAAAGCCACCGCTATTGCGAGCTCTATCTCGACTTTGCTAATCCCGATTCCAGCAAAACATTGACAGCAACTCCTGGCGAAAAGAATGTCAGCGAAGACGACTTGCAGGACTGCGTTGTCGATGGCATCCGCATGCCGGCCGGGTTGTATTATTCTGCCAATCACATGTGGCTGGATTTAGGCGAAGCTGGCCGCTGCCACCTGGGCATCGACGGCTTTCTGGCAAAAGTCCTCGGGCGCGTCGATACCATTAGTTTTGTCGATGGCAAAGACATCAATCGACCAACCGTGGTACTGACGGTACGGGGTGTCGATCTGCACCTGGTATTTCCCAACCGCGTCCACGTCATTAACAAAAATACGTCCCTGCGCGCGGCCCCGGCACGGGTCACTTCCGATCCGTACACCCTCGGCTGGTTGTTCGAGGGATGCGAACCGACCTCTTCATTGGGAGGGCCAACCGAATTGTGCGCCGGACTCATGCGCGGTCGGGAAGCGCGCGAGTGGATGCACCAGGAATCACAGCATCTCTCGGAATTCGTGCACGAACGGGTGACTCATTCTATGCCCAACGGCGAAAGACTGGTGATGGACGGCGGTGCGTTTAGCTGCGGCGTGGTGCAGCATTTGGACCGCGACGAAGTGCTCGACCTGTTCAGCAATTTCTTCTCGCCCTACGCAACCTGCCTGTCCGCACAGGCGGGGAGGAAAACCCAATGAAGCACCGTGGATTCATTTTCTTCATCGCTGGACTGGCGCTCGCGCTGACGGTGGGGTGGTTGGCGTTTCCCGCGGCGTTGTACAAAAATATCGAGCAGCCCGTGCAATTCAGCCATGCGGTGCATACCCGCGAAAACGTCGGCATGGCCTGTGAAGACTGCCACGCGTTTTCGGACGCCGGCCGCTTCACCGGCATACCGCTGGTTGCAAAATGCGCTGAGTGCCATGCCGAGCCGTTGGGCGAAACCGAAAATGAAAAACGGCTGGTGGCGGAATTCATCACGCCCAATCGCGAGATCGAGTGGTTAGTCTACGCGCGGCAGCCGGTGAACGTTTACTTCTCCCACGCAAATCACACACAGTTGGCCGGACTGAGTTGCGAAACTTGCCACGGTCCCCACGGCGCCACCGACTCGCTGCGGGTGTTTCAACAGAACCGGCTCAGCGGGTATAGTCGCGACATTTGGGGCTCGTCGATTTCCCGGCTGCGAAATGCCTCGTGGGAAGGCATGAAAATGGACGATTGCTCGCGCTGCCACGCGGAACGCGGCGTGCAGGAAAGCTGCATCGACTGCCATAAATAGTGCTTCGAAATTCGTTATTCCTTGTTCGATATTCGACATTCGAGAACAATAAATGTCGATCAAGGAATGTCGAATATCGAATGTCGAACAATAAAATGAATTGAAAGACTTAACATGAACATCAACCGACGCGACATCCTAAAACTCCTCGGCGGATCGGCGGTGGGATTTTTCCTCTCGCCGGTGCCGTACAAACTGCTCGACGACACTGCCATCTGGACTCAGAACTGGCCGTGGGTGCCGAAACCTCCCAGCGGACCGATTCAAACGAAATTCAGTGTCTGCACGCTCTGCCCGGCCGGTTGCGGACTGCGGGCCCGCTGCGTCGGCGACCAGCCGGTGAGTTTGTGGGGCGTGGCCAATCATCCCATCAGCCGCGGCGCCCTTTGCCCGATGGGGATGACCGCGCATCATCTCCCGTACCATCCGCTGCGACTGAAGCAGCCATATGTGATAAATGGCAACGAACTCATTCCGACAACCCTGGACGAAGCCATCACCAACTTGGCGAATGTCATTGCCGGCATAAAACCGTCATCGCCAGCCATCGCCGTGCTGGATGGCCAGCCGGGACGAACCACGTCGCTGCTGTATCGGCAATTTCTGGCGAGTGCGCCGAATGGCGTTTACATTGCCGCTCGCAATGGTTGCGAAACTTCTACCTCATTGCGAGGATTGTTCGATCAACCCGTTGGCCCATTTGGTTACGATTTCGAGAATACTCAAACCATTCTTAGTTTCGGCGCGCCGCTGTTGGATGGTTGGGGATCGCCCGGTCGCATGGTGCAACTCATTAAGGAACGGGCGAATGGCGAGCGGCAATTGAAACTCATTCAAGTGGAAACGCGGCAATCGCACACGGCGCTGCAAGCCGACGATTGGCTGCCCATCTATCCTGGAACCGAAGCAGCACTGGCGCTGGGATTGGCGCACGTCATCGTTCGCGAGCATCTTTATGATGAAAATTTGGTTCGGAAAACATCGAGCGACTTTGATTCTTATCTGCGACTTATCGATCGATTTACACCGGAGCGAGTGGCCAACCTCTCCGGACTGACCGCCGCAAGGGTTTTCGCAACCGCATTTGACATCGCTCGCAACAAGCCAGTGGTCGTGATCGCCGATGGCGACGCCGGCGCCGGACCCTTGGCCAAAGATGAAAGAATGGCCATCGCCGGTTTGAATATTCTTCTCGGTTGTGTGGGTGGTGAAGGGGGGGTCGGGCTGCGGAGAGAGGTTCCAACACCGGTGGAATTCCAGCGCGAGATGGCGCCGCTGTCCGACATCAGCGAGGTTGCAGACCACTCGCTGCGTCTGCTGATCATCGACGCCGCGGAATCCGGCTGCGCCATTCCCAACGCGCTGATCGAGAAGAAATTGGCGAAGGACGCGGTGGTGGTTGGCTTATCGCCGTACTTTTGCGAGTTGTCGCGGCTGGCAAATTACCTCATTCCCGCGCCGGGGTTTCTCGAATCACTGCAAGATGTGCCGCCGGCGATCGACGCGCGTGTGGCGTCATTCAGTATCGCCGCCGCCCTGTTTGCGCCATCCGCGAGCGTTACCGAGCCGGTGACGTTTTTGGCAAAATTGGCCGCTGCTGCGGGAATTGATTTCTACAACGAAATGACCGCATCGGGATTGGAAGAATTTCTCAAACGCCAGGTCGCGGCGATTCATTTATCCGGTCGCGGCAAAATGTTTGTGGCGGAAAGCTCGCAATACTCGAGTGTCGCAGACATCAGTCCCGACGAAATGTGGGAGCAGTTGCTGGCTGGCGGGTGCTGGCTGGACAGCGAAATGGGAACAAAGTCGCTTCCGGAGTTTTCCTTCCTCAGAAAGTCTGGCAAAGGATTGGAGCGCCTCACGACCGATCGCGGACCCATTGAAACTTCAAATGAGTATCCCCTGCTGCTCATGCCCTACGGCTGGCGGGGCGCCACGGCCAATAGCCAGATTTCTCCGCTGCTGACGAAGCTTTTTCAAGAATCGGACCTTCGACCCGGCGCCAATCAAGCATTGCTCAATGCGGA
>DASWHH010000636.1:0-2752 GCA_036398295.1 bacterium | reverse complement strand
TTTTGACGAGCTTTTTGAAAACCTGGATATTGTAGTAATTCGGATTATCGAAATCTTTAAATTTCTCGTAGTTGTCAATCAAATCCGTCACGATGGAATCGATGTCATGCCGGGGTTTAAAGCTCAACACGTTGCGCGCTTTCTGCGTATCGACTTTGTAGTTGCGATAATCGTGCACGTGTTTGATCTCAAGGCGGATTTCCCTGTTCATTTTTTCTGTGATCACCGCCTTCACGAGATCGCCTATTTCGCCGACGGTGAAGTTGCCGGAAGCCACGTTGAAAATGCCGGAAAGCTTTTCATCGGCTTCGATTGATCGAATGTAGGCGGTGACGGCGTCCTGGTTGCTGAGGATGGGGCGCCAGATCGCCGGGTTGTTCACCGTAATCACGCCGTTCTGGATAGCGGTCCGAAACATGGCGTTCACCACCAAATCCAACCGCATGCGCGGGCTGTAGCCGCTGACGGTTCCCTGTCGCAAGCAGATGACCGAAAAATCTTTGTCCACCATTTGCATGGCCGCCTGCTCGCCCTGCAATTTTGAAATGCCGTAGGGATAGTTGGAAACCGCCGGCGATTCTTCATTGTAGAGCTCATCTTCGGTGTAGCCATAAACCGAACACGAGCCGGCATAGATGAATCGCTTCACCCCGGCGATTTTAGCGACGTAGCCAAGGTAGGCCGGCGCCGCAGCATTGTAAATGAAATTTTGACTCGGCGAAAATTCCGCCATGGGGTCGTTGGACAGGCCCCCGAGAAAGATCACCTGGTCGTATTTTTCCAGGTCCTCTTTGCTGAGATCGAAAATGTCCTTGCGCACTCGAAAGACATCCTTGGGCAAGTAATCGCCAAACCAGAATAGATCCACGACATCGACTTTGTAGCCGCGCTCCAGGAGTTTTGGAATCAGCACGGAGCCTATGTAGCCTCCACCACCAGCAATGAAGATTTTCACGAACGCCTCCTTTGAAATTCGACTAACTTCAACTAACTGCAGAAATAGATCATTCGCTATTTCTTGCCCGATGTTAAGAGATCAATATCGAACAAAGAACACCAAATGTTGAATAGCGAATGATACTTCTTCATGCGATATTGCTCGTTCGATATTCACTATTCAATGCGATATACTCAATCAGACTTCGTCAATATACTCGCGGAACCACAATTCCAAATTCACCAGCATCCACACCTTGAGCCCGAAACGGTGGCTCTCGAACAGGCTGGCGTCACCGAGGATCTTTTCAATGAAGGCGCGATTGTAGACCCCGCGCTCTCTTGCCCGCGCGCTCAACAGTAAATCCTTGGCAAAGGCGTTAAACTCTTTGCCAAACCACTGGTGCACCGGCACGGGAAAACCCATCTTGCGGCGCCAGATCACCTCCGCCGGCAGCTCCGGCTCGTACGCCTTCTTCAAAAGGTACTTGGGAATGTCGTGCACTTCGCTGATCTGGTCGCTGTTGAGCAGCGCCGCCGCGCCCTGGTCTTTCCACTTCATCTTATATTTCACCGGAATGGTGAGCGCAAACTCCACCAGGCGGTGATCGACAAACGGTACCCGCGCCTCCACCGCGGTAGCCATAGTGGTGGTATCCACCCGTCCCAAAAGCCCCACGATGTGCAGCTTTTCAAAGATCCACATGTATTTCTGGTACTGGCTGAGGCCATGCAATTTTTCGAAATGGTCGGCGAAAAGCCCGGTCAGCTCGCGGTCGCCATCTAAGAATGAAATCAAGTCGCTGGAGAGGAAGCTCAGCTTGTCTTCCCATTTGACGTACTGGTACTGATCAAGAAAATGTTCGAGTTCGCTGTTAAAGGTTTTGCCGCCGTACTTCTTTTGCAGGTTCTCCTTCAACAACGGGTCGCAGCGTCCGTTCTGTTGCAGTTCTTTGAGGCGTTGGTAATCATCGGGACTGCGGAAGATGCGGCCGTATCCGCCAAAAATTTCATCGGAGCCTTCTCCCGAAAGCACCACGGTGATGAATTTTTTCAGCTCAACCGACATGATGTAGAGCGCCGGCTCGTTGGCCACGCCCAACGGCGCGTCCTTGAACCGGATGAGCCGCATCATGTTGGCGATATAGTCCCCCGGCGAGAGCAGAATCTCGTGATGATTACTTTTATACCTGTTGGCGACTAATTTTGCGTATTTAAACTCATTAAATTCTTCCTGTTCGAAGCCGATGGTAAAGGTCTCCACCGAGCGCTTGGTGAGGTTGGACATCACCGCCACCACGACGCTGGAATCGAGGCCGCCACTGAGGTACGCGCCCAGGGGCACATCCGAAATCATTCTGTACTGCACGGCACTGGTGAGCAGCTCCCTGGTGCGGGCGAGGTAATAGTCCTCGCCGCGATCGTCATCGGCGTCGGGCAGAATCGGCAGCTCCCAGTAGGGTTTGGCGGCGATGGCGCTGCCATTGATTTGCAGACGCCAACCGGGCGGCAAGGCGCGGATGTTCTTGAACAGCGAGCGCTCGCCTAAGGAATAGCGGTAACTGAGATAACTGGAAACGCCGATCATGTCGGCCTCGCGGGGGAAGCCGGGGTAGCGCAGAATGGCTTTGATTTCCGAGGCGAAGATAAGCTTGCCTTCGAACTCGGCGTAATACAAAGGCTTGATGCCGATGCGGTCGCGGACGATGTGCACCTGGCCGCTGCGTCGATCGTAGAGCGCAAAGGCGAACATGCCCACGAACTGCTGGATGCAGTCGATCCCCCCTTCGAGGTAGGCGTTGAGGATGACTTCGGT
>DASWHH010000635.1:0-2372 GCA_036398295.1 bacterium | reverse complement strand
GGAAACAATTCAGAGAACGGACGATGTTGTCTTTGGTCTCTCTGAAAGTAGATTGTCCCATAAGGTTACCCAAGATTTCTTAACTATTAACAAGGAACTAAAAGAACTGAGTGACCAAACGAGGAGAAGATCGGAATATTTGTCACTTGCTTTTTCAGGTTTGTCAATGTTACCCATCCCATTCCTATCTCAATTTTTCAACATACTTGGTATGGGTAGTAAAAAAATATCGGAGTTTATTGAAAGTAGAGATCTGTCTTCAATAGGTTTTAAACCAAATGGCTTGTCTGCATATATTGGATTTTTGGAAACAACAATTAGAACTGATGCTTCTCCTAAGTTTCCAGATATCAAAAGTGTAAATGAGAAGTTGGATTCCGAGTATTTTAATGATCCATTTTGGAGATCATAGTTTCTTGATTAGAGTTTCTCTTAGTACACAAAGTGCAAGGTTAAATCAAATGGGCGATGTTAAACTCTTTCGAGTGTATAAAAATGATGTAATTGAATTGTACGGTAAGTCCATAACCGTTGAAAAGTCCCTGCAAAATCTGCTTGAAAATAACCTGGAATCCTTTTTCGGCGTCAGCTTCCAGGCCTCGGAATACAGCACCGGCAAAAAACACCGCGGCAGAATTGACACTTTCGGCATCGATGAGAATAATTGCCCGGTCATTATCGAATACAAGCGGGCAAGCAATGAAAATATCAATAAAAACGTTTGATTTCTCTGATGGATTCTGTAAAATTGTAAAACAGTTTCAATGAGGTGAAATGATGGTTGTAAAAGACATTGCCAGAGGCGTCATCGATAATATGCCGGATGAGGCTACAATGGAAGATATTATCGATGCCTTGTACATCCGGGCAAAATTTGAGCGCGGTGAACAGGAAATCCGTGAAGGCAAAGGGATTCCCCACGAGCAGGCCAAAGAAAGACTTGAAAAGTGGCTAAAGTAATCTGGTCGCCCACCTCCCTGGATGACATTGACTTAATAGCCGAATTCATTGCCCGCGATTCCGCAAGGCGAGCGGCTCTTTTTGTGGAGCGCTTACTGAAATCGGTCGAACGTTTGGAGTCATTCCCGCAATCAGGCCGGGTTGTCCCCGAAATCGGCGACGAATTGCGCCGCGAAGTCATTTTTGGTTCGTTCCGAGTTATGTATCGTATTGAAGGCGATGTTGTGTGGATTACCGGTGTGGTACATAGCGCCAAAGACTGGATTCCAGAATAAGTAAGAGTGCTTTCATTTTAAACCTGTATCACCGGACCTGCGAACCCGTTTAGGTCGAGGCGCGCTATCAAAAAGCCAAAGCCCACGTCGACAAGCTCACGCAATCCATCCTCGCTAAAGCCTTCTGCAGCGAGTTGGTACCGCAAGACCCAAATGATGAACCGGCGGAGGTGTTGTTGGAGAGGATAAAGACGGGAAACCCCCTTTCATCCCCATTTGCGAAGTCTTGCGAAGGGGGGAAAGAGGGCTTTTTTTCACGCGGTGGTGGGCGATACGGGATTCGAACCTGTGACCTCTGGTATGTGAGACCAGCGCTCTAACCAACTGAGCTAATCGCCCGCGAATGGCTCGACAAAATTTGCAGGTGCAACGTAATCACTTTCTGAATCAAGGTCAAGAAAAAGTTTATGGCGCCGCCCGGCTGCGGGAAATCCTCCGTTCTTCCGCTCCGAACAGCGCCTGACCAGACCGCCATTCATTTTGAAAACACCGCCACGAAACCGCCCGCCCCTATCAACTCCACAAAGAATGAGTCGTTGTTTTGAATCGTCGTCGAATCGACCAGCACGCTGTTTTTGGAGCCGAACGACTCGCGTTTTCTGAGCACCGAGACCAGGGCCGAATCGCCTTTTTCATCGCGAACCATGACGGCGTGATAGTCGTGCTCTTTCTCTTCCAGGAATGACAGGTCGACCGTTACTCCTCTGGCGTCCGGGCCATTCATCACGGCCAGAAACCATTTGCCGCCGGCTTTGCGTGCAAATGCCGCCACCTCGCCAATCTCCGAAACCGGCAGGGCAATGGTCTCATCATATACCGTTGGGATTTGCTTGATGATTTCCACGGCAGGGTGATTCAAAATATTCTGCGGGTGCTCGGCATAAACCAGCAGCGGCGCCGTCAGAATGATGGCGCTGGCGATTTGATGCGCTTCCGAAGTATCCGTGCGGCGGTCGCCGAAGTGCATGGGCGTGTAGTCTGCGTGCCCGGCCAGCATGCGGGTAAACGGCAAGGTGGCGTTGTGGCGCGCCCACGGTCCCCGAAACTCGAAGCCGCGGATGCCCTCGCGGGTCATTTCGTTTGGCCAGGTACGCGACTCGCCCGCGGGTTTGTTGGCGCCGTGAAAATCGAGAATCA
>DASWHH010000634.1:0-4481 GCA_036398295.1 bacterium | reverse complement strand
GTCCGAGGCGACCAGCGAAGAAAACCAACAGCCGGAGCAACAAGAGCAGCAGCAAGCGCAGGCTGAAGAAGCTCAACAGATTTCAAAAGAGGATGCGCAGCGAATTCTGGATGCTCTTAAAAACGAAGAAGAAGAGTTGCTGCAACAGCAGAAAGCTAAGAGGCCCGGACGGCCGTTCCGGGGAAAGGACTGGTAAACATAACGGAATGCTTATACTTTTGATTTGGTAATAAATATGATGAAGCGAGCCTTTTTTTGTACTGCCGCGATGGAATTGGTGTTCTCGCCGATCATGTTTGCACAGGATTTACAGATCAGTGCGAACGTCAACAGCAACCGGATTGCGCTCAACCAACAATTCGAGTTAACCGTAGAATTGAACGGCTCCGATGCCAATCGCGCACCTCAACCCGAGTTACCGGATTTGAGCCAATTCGCGGCCTTTCTGGGCACCAGCTCCTCGCTGAACACGCAGATTGTCAACAGCCAGATTTCGGTCACTCGAATTTACAGCCATCATTTCGTCGCCACCCGCGAAGGGAGATTTCAGATTCCAGCAATCCGGCTGGCCTATAAAGGGCAAACCTTTGCCACCGAACCCATTACGGTCGACATCGTGCCAGGCCAGGCGTCGTCGCCCCCGCCGACCACTGTGAATCCGAAGCGGAGCCAGGCGAGCGACGCCGAAGATCTGTCGAATGTGCTATTCCTCAAAGCCGAGGCCAACAAGCGTAGCGTCTATCAAAATGAGGCCGTGATCGTTACCTATAAAATTTTCACCGCGGTTTCGGTCAACAGTTATGGCATTTCGCAACTGCCTAACATGGTGGGATTCTGGTCGGAGGAATTTCCCACGGCGCAGCGCCCGCGCATCTATGATCAGGTTATCAACGGCAAACAATTCAAAGTGGCGGAAATCAAGAAGCTCGCGCTCTTTCCGCAATCGTCAGGATCTAAGACCCTCGAACCTTTGACCATCGACTGCGAAGTACAGATGCCCCGCCGCCGTAGCCGTGATATTTTCGACAGCTTTTTTGATGATTCTTTTTTTGGCCGCACTGTTCGTAAGACGATCCAGTCGGACCCGATCACCATTGACGTCCTGCGACTGCCGGAAGAGGGGAGGCCGGCCGATTTTGAAGGCGCGGTTGGCAGCTTTACGATCTCTGCAGCTGTGGATAAAAGCCAGGTGCAAACCAATGAACCGATTACGCTGAAGCTGAGAATTTCAGGTAACGGCAATATCAAGATTTTGGCTCAGCCCAAGATCGAATTTCCGACAGATTTTGAAGTTTATGATCCTAAAGTGAGTGAAAACATCCGCCGTGAAAGCGATCAGATTGCGGGCGACAAGACCTTTGAGTATGTGATTATCCCACGGTTCCCCGGCAACCAGGTCATCAAGCCGGTGGCGTTTTCATATTTCGACCTGGGCAGCAAAAGTTACGAGCGCATCGCGACAGCGGCCCTCGATATTTCAGTTGCGAAGGGGAAGGAAAATTTGGCGGCGATCCCCATGGGGACCTCAAAAGAGGACGTGAAATTTATTGGCCAGGATATCCGCTACATTCAAATGCGCATGCCGGAGTTTCGGAAAATTGGCCCAGAGTTTTATAAGACCGCGCCGTTTTTTGTTATTTTGATTTTTCCATTGATTGCTTTAGGGGGCGCTATGGCATATCGGCAACATCTGGATCGACTCAGCTCAAATGTAGCCTATGCCCGCAGCCGTAAAGCCAACAAAATGGCGCTAAAACGATTGCGGAGAGCACAAGCTCAAATGCGCAGCGATAACGCCAGAGATTTTTACAGCGAAGTTTCAAAGGCGTTGATGGAATTCATTGGCGATAAATTGAATGTTCCAGCTGCCGGTTTGATCACTGAAGAGGTCGAGAAGGTGCTGCGCGCCCGTGGTATTTCCGAGGATGTGGTGGGCGAGTATATCGAATGTCTGAAGGCATGCGATTTTGTGCGCTTCGCCCCGGCGCCACCTCACAATGGCAAGCGGCAGGGATTCTTCGAAAAAGCCAAGAAGGCAATTATTGAGCTTGATAAAGCGATATGAGCACGAGCGTATCACGGCGCAGCAGCCCAAATAGATTCAGGTTTAAGCCAATGATTAAGAAGACGGATGCCCACGGATTGATGTGGTTGGAGTACGAAGTGCATTTGCAGGGGTCTTTATTTAATTGAACGAACAATGACACTCAATAAATCAGTGTTTCATCAGGGTAAAGCCGTGGCTAAAAACTTTAACATGAGAGCGACGTTTTGCCGAATCGTAGTACAGGCTGTTCAAATCTCGGTCATTTTGATGTCTATCTGTTCGCTGGCGGAAGTTGCCGCCGCCGCTGAGATCGAAGCACTATACATTCGCGCCAATGAGTATTATCAGAACGGTGATTATGCCGGCGCCATCCCGGAATACCAGAGGATACTAGCTCTCGGGTACGAAAGCTGGGAAGTCTATTACAACCTGGGCAACGCTTATTACAAAGACGGTGATGTCGCCAGGGCGATTCTCAACTACGAGCGCGCCAAAAAACTCGATCCGAAAAACGACGATGTCAACTTCAACCTGGAATTGGCAAATCTTTCCGTGGTCGACCGCATTCCGCAATTGCCACAATTCGCGTTGTTTGGTTGGATTACTTCTTTATCAGCTCTAATGAGCCTGAAATGGCTGGGAATATTCACTTGTTTGGCCTATGTACTTTTTGTTGCTGTCATCGGCTCACGTATTTTATTTCGTTCTACTGCCGGTACGGGCGTCATGAAGGCGTTGGCCATTGGACTTTGTGGTTCTCTTATTGTACTGAGCGGGCTTCTTCTCCTGCGTATTTATGAGAATGAATCGGTGTCCGAGGCAATTGTGGTCGCCGAGAGAGTCGATGTGACGAGCGCGCCCGCGGAGTCTGGCACCGAGTTGTTTATGCTGCATCAGGGGGTGAAGGTGCAACTCATGGATCGTTCCGGTCAGTGGCTCAAAATCAGGCTGGCGGACGGTAAGGTCGGCTGGCTCGGCGCCGATAATATTGAACGGATATGATGTCCGGTTTGACTTTCGGAATGTTTCTTGGAATTGCCATACAAAAAGAAACGGTGGGACTTAAAGAGTAGCTATCCTTTAAATCTCAGGAAGACTACGCTGGTCACACTTGTCGTTTTCAACTTGATTGTTCTGCTTTCACCCAGAATTGGATTTTATTTACCGGACGCCAATACAACGGCGATCTTAACCATCGATGTCGAAAACATACCGATCACTCGCCAAAATCGGCAGGCCTCACCTCCGCCACGGCCGAGCGTCCCCATTCCAACCGACGATGAAAGCATTCCCGAAGACGAGACCATCGAGGAGACAAATCTGAAATACACGAATTTATTTGATTACACCTCCGACACTATGCCGGGTATGCCCGGAATAAAGGTCACTCCCCCGCGGCCGATCGCGTGGGTGTTTCCCGAATTTCCGGAAAGTGAAAAAAAGAGGGGCGTGCAGGGCGTGATAAAATTGAGTATTCATGTCAGCGATAAGGGTAAGGTCATTGAGGTGGTTGTTCTGGATAATTCAACCAATAGCGTTAAATGCGCCGAAGCAGCAGTTGCAGCGGCTTACGGCAGTCGTTTTTTGCCGGCACGTGAAGGCGGCAAATCGATCAGCTATTGGGTTACTCAGCCCTATCGCTTTGATTCACACGATTGACACGCTTACATTGTTAACAGATGGTGCTAACTTAATTAACGGTCATGACAAACAGCTCGACCGAAGCCACATATTTGAACCAATTCCAAAGCCAAATCGTTAAAACAATTGAGTTGTTGCTGGCATGGCCTTTGCAAAGAAGCGAACAGCAATTTGAATTTTGAATCCGAAACCTAAAATTGAGGAGAGGATCATGACTAAGCTACCGAGATCTCGTATGTTTTGGGTTTGCCTGTTGATTGGCAGCGCTTTTATTTTGACTGGATGCTACACCCAGTTGGCCAAACCTGAAGCCCAGAAGGTTGATAGAGAATATTATGAGGATGAACCTGAGTATGCTGAGGAAGGCACCGGTGAGGAACAAGTGGTGGAAGGGGCTGAATCAGAAGACACTGGTTATGCAGAAGAGAATGTAGACCGAATATATTACCACGACATTCATTACTATGGCTACTACGGCACGCCCTGGTGGTTTGACCCTTTCTACGACCCATATTATTATGATTATTACTCGCCCTATTCCAGCCATGTATCGGTTCATATTGGTTATTATGATCCGTTTTATTTCAACTCTTACTATTATCCGTTCTCATACCGTCACCGCCCATATTATTGGGGCTTCGGATGCTACCGGCCTTCGCGTGGGTATTTCTATCCCTATTACTCTGGTGGATATACCAACGTGAATACCATCCCCTATAAACAACGCGGATTTAACCGGCGCGGGACTGAAGTGCAAGACGACTTGGGGTATCGGCCGGGCCGGATTCCGGTG
>DASWHH010000633.1:0-6339 GCA_036398295.1 bacterium | reverse complement strand
ACTACCACGCTCATTCTTCTTCTGATTTTAGCACACACACCAATGACCGCCCAGGATAATCGCGCCGACGAATCTCAATTTCTATCCAAGACTCGCCAGCTTATTTACGACGGCGCCCGCTCTGGCGAAGGCTACTTTTCGCCGGATGGCGATGCGTTGATTTTTCAAAGCGAGCGCCTGCCTGCCCGCCTGTCTAGACCGGCAGGCCAGAGGTCTCAGGCAGGCGGGTCTGCGCAGGCAGGCGAACCGGGCAATCCCTTCTTCCAAATTTATATCCTCGATCTTAAAAGCGGTGAAAGTCATCCGGTTTCGCCGGGCGTGGGGAAAACAACCTGTGGGTTTTTCCGGCCTCGCAGCAACGAAGTCCTCTTCGCCTCTTCACACCTCGATCCCGATGCGCAAAAGAAGCAGCAGGAGGAAATCGACTTTCGCGCCTCAGGCAAAAAACACCGCTATGCCTGGGATTACGACGCCACCATGGATATTTTCACGACCAACCGGGACGGCGCGAACATCAAGCGTCTGACCGATGCCACCGGCTACGACGCTGAGGGCTCGTATTCACCCGACGGCAGCAAAATCGTGTTTTGTTCGCTGCGCGATGGTTATCCAGTCGACCAACTTGCTGCCGATAAGCAGAAACAGATGGAGATCGATCCGGCCTATTTCGGTGAAATCTATATCATGAACGCCGACGGCTCCAACCAGACGCGGCTCACCAGCTGGCCGGGCTACGATGGCGGCCCATTTTTTACACCCGACGGTGAACGCATCGTCTGGCGTCATTTTGAGGAAAATGGCATGCTGGCCGATGTTTACACCATGCGCCTTGATGGCTCGGATGTGCGCCGGCTCACGGAATTTGGCGCCATGTCCTGGGCACCCTATTTCCATCCCTCCATGAAATACGCCATTTTCGCTTCAAATAAATTTGGTTTCTCGAATTTCGAATTGTTTATGGTGGACGCGCTGGGTGAACGCGAGCCGGTGCGGGTCACTTTCACTGAGGGCTTCGACGGCTTACCGGTTTTCACCCCCGACGGCCAGCAGCTCGCCTGGACCAGCAATCGCACTGCCGATAAAAAGTCCCAGTTGTTTATCGCCACCTGGAACCATGAAGCGGCGCTGGCGGCGCTGGAATCGGCTCCGAAGCGCGGCACCAACGGACATCAAGTCGCCAAAAATGGATCGGCCCCGGTGGCTACGGGAATGACTACTGGCGAAAACGGTGAGAATAAAAATTCATCCCTGTCATCCGAAATCACTGTCCCGGATTTGCAGGCTGAAGTTGGCTATCTCGCTTCCGATGAACTTGAAGGCCGCATGACCGGCAGCGCGGGAATCAAGAAAGCTGCTGAGCATATTCTTAGCCGCTTTAAAGCCGCTGGATTGAAGCCGCTTGGCGACAGCGGCAGCTATTTTCAGCCATTCGAATTCACTTCGGGAATGGAATTGGCCGCCAATCAAAATCGGCTGCAGGTCTCAGTTGGCAATGAAACCCAAACTTATGAGGTTGAGAAAGATTTCGTACCACTGGCGTTTACGGCGAATGGCGAAGTCGAAGGTGAAGTGGTGTTTGCCGGCTATGGCTTAAAAGCGCCGGGGAAATTAGGCCAGGGATATGATTCTTACGCTGGCCTCGATGTGAAAGACAAAATCGTGTTGGTGCTGCGTTACGTTCCGGAAGCCGTAGAGATGAAGCGCCGGCAGGAGCTGAATGTCTATTCCGGGCTGCGCTATAAAGCCATGGTCGCCCGCGAGCACGGAGCGAAAGCGCTGTTGGTGGTAACCGGACCTAATTCTCCCACCGCGGGCGAAGTGGTGCCGTTGTCGTTTGATCGCAGCGTGGCGAATTCGGGAGTGGTGGCCGTCTCTGTCAGTGGAAAAGTGGCAGAGGCGATGTTCGCTGCCGCGCAGAAAGATTTGAAAGAGGTGCAATCCGGGCTTGATCAGGAAAATCCGCACTTCGACGGGACATTTGCGTTGCCCAAGGTCAACGTGAAGATTTCCGCCGGCGTTGAGCGCATCAAGAAAAGCGATCGCAACGTAGTCGGACTGCTGCCCGCCAGCGCGCCGGATAAAGTCGATGAATACGTCGTGATTGGCGCGCATTATGATCACATCGGTTTTGGCGAAATCGGCTCCCTGGCCCGCCAGGGTGAAGAAGGTCAGATTCACAATGGTGCGGATGACAACGCCTCCGGTACCGCCGCTGTGCTGGAAATCATGGCGGCGTTGGTCGAGGCGCAAAAACAAAAACCCGAGGATTTCAAACGCAATCTCATTATTGCATTGTGGTCGGGCGAAGAGCTGGGATTGATTGGGTCTTCTTATTTTGTGGAACACCCGCCGGCGCCGATGGAGAAAATGGCGGCCTACGCCAACTTTGACATGGTGGGACGTCTGCGCGACAATAATCTCATTTTACAGGGACTGGCATCCTCGACCGTCTGGCCGAAGCTGATTGAAAAGCGCAACGTCGCTGCCGGGTTCAATCCGACGCTGCAGGACGATCCCTATTTGCCAACCGACGTCACGGCCTTTTATCCCAAGGGGGTGCCGGTTCTCGCTTTTTTTACCGGCAGTCACGACGACTATAATCGTCCCAGCGATGACGCCGGGACTCTGAATTACGACGGGATGGAGCGCATCGGCAAATTTGCCCGCGGCATCGTTCTTGATTTGCTGAAAGCACCTGCACGGCCTGACTACGTTAAGGTCGAGCGCACCAAAGAACAGACCGGCGATCGTGAAAATCTGCGCGCTTATCTAGGCACGATTCCGGATTATGCTGGTGAAGGCATCCCCGGTTTGAAGTTATCGGGCGTGCGGGCCGGCGGGCCGGCGGACAAAGCCGGACTGAAAGGCGGCGACATCATTGTTGAATTTGCCGGACAGAAGGTCACCAACATTTATGACTACACCTATGCTCTGGACGCGGTGAAAATTGGTGAACCGGTGAAGGTAGTAGTGCTGCGCGGCGATCAGGAAGTCACGCTGACGGTGATTCCGGAGGCGCGCCAGTAGGACGTGAGACGGCAGACGTGAAAAGTGAGACGGACGAGCAGCTAAAGGGTGTTTCTTTCAGGATACATTTTGTCAACGAAGTTTTCGCTTCGCCGTATGGAAGGTAAACTTTAGTGGTGAAGAAATCAAATACGAATTCTCTCAGCCCAGCCAAACCGTGCCCGTGACGGTTAAAGATGGCCGGGTCGAGTTCAAGCCGCCATTCGATCCGCCGACGCTGGTGTTGGAGGGCGCCAAGCTGACCGCAACGACGCAGGGCGAGTTCGTCGATCATTGGGAAAAGATTCAGTAGAACAAAGGCAGAGAGGTTTGATCGTTTCATATTCAACCCAATTTAACCCCTAAAAGTACGGCATCAAAATCGGGAGGGACGGATGGAAAATTTGCTGGTGTTATTGCTGGTTGGTTTGGTCGCCGGATGGCTCACGGGAAAGGTGATGCGAGGCACCGGTTTCGGTATTCTTGGTGATATCATCATCGGGCTATTGGGCGCGGTGATTGGCAGTTGGTTATTTGGCCAGCTCGGCGTGTTCCCGCGAGGGCTGATTAGCAGCATCATCGTAGCCTTTATCGGCGCAGTGATTTTGGTCGCAGTCGTTCGGTTGCTGCGCAAGGCCTGAGCCGGTTACGATTAGACACTGTTTCGGACGGTGTCTGAACTATCATTCACAGGCAATCACAAAGTTGATTTACACCTTAGTTGAAAACGTCCGCAGCGCCTACAATGTCGGCGCGATGTTTCGCACGGCTGACGGCGCCGGGGTAGCAAAACTCTTTTTGTGCGGCATCAGCGCTCGGCCGCCGCACCGGGAAATCCACAAAGTAGCGCTGGGTGCTGAGGAGACCGTGCCATGGGAGTATCACCCCGACAGCCAGACTGTGCTTGAGGAATTAAAGCAGCAGCAAGTTCAAGTCGTGGTTTTGGAGTCACACGCCGAGAGTTTGCCGTACGATTCCGCGCCGTACCGTTTCCCATTGTGTCTGGTGGTGGGCCATGAGTTACGCGGCGCAAGCCGGGAGGCCATAGGCGCGGCCGATCTACTGGTCAAAATCCCCATGCTGGGAATGAAAACTTCGCTCAACGTTGCGGTGGCTTATGGCATTGCCGCTTATGAGATAATCAAGAGGAAGAGATGACCTACTGCTTTTTTGCCTTTGAATCGGAGCGTCATCGATCGAATAGACTTGCATGGCTTGAAGGAATGGAGATTTGGAAAACTTCGTTGATAGTCACGTTCTAAAAACCGGAGTGAGCTCATGTCAACTTTTTCGACCGTCTTGCTGGTGGCGTTGGTTTTGCTTCTGGGACTGGCGGGTTACTACTACCTCGCCGAAATCGCGCCGCTCAAAACTTCCGTTCAGGAGTTGCAGCATAAGAATCAGGAGCTGGAGTTTTATGTTGAGCAATTGGAAAAGAAAAACGCCAATCTTTCGATGCAGCTCGAAGAAAAGATCAAAGAAATCTCCACCGCCAAAGAGCAGGAGATCGTCAAGCTAAAAACCACCTACGAAGATCTGCTGACAGAGATGAAAGAGCAGGTTGAAAAGGGAGAAATTACCATCACGCAACTGGCCGATCAATTGAAAGTGAACATTGTCGATCGCATCATCTTTCCGTCCGGGGAAGCCGAGCTCACGCCCGAAGGAATCAAAGTGATCGAGAGAGTTGGAAATATTTTGAAGGAGACCACTGACAAAGTCGTTAAGGTCGAAGGGCACACCGACAATGTGCCGATTCATCCCAATCTTCAAAAATTATTTCCGACTAACTGGGAACTTTCGGCGGCACGCGCGACCAATGTGGTGCGCTTTCTTCATGAAAAAGTGGGCATCGATGCCAAGCAATTGGAGGCGGCAGGTATGGGCGAACATCATCCCATCGCTACCAACGAAACCCCTAAGGGCAGGGCGCAGAACCGCCGCATCGAGATTTTGTTGATCCCGCAGGCTTCCAATTCCCCGGTTGCGACCAAACAGTGAAGGAGAAAACCTGGTGAGTCCAATCCGAGTCGTGCAGTACGGCCTCGGTCCGATTGGCATCGAGGCAGCCAAACTGACTCTACAGAAAAAGAGTTTGCAGCTGGTAGGTGGGATTGATATCGACCCCAACAAAGTTGGCCGGGATCTGGGTGAAGTTTTGAACCTGAATCGCAAGTTAGGTTCACTGGTTTCGGCGAACGCAGAGGAGGTTTTCACCCAAACCAGGCCGGATGTGGTTTTGCATTCCACCGCTTCGTTTTTGAACCGGGTAGAGGAGCAGTTGCGGATGTGCTGCCGCGCCAAGGCTTCGGTGGTTTCGTCGTGCGAAGAACTATTCTATCCCTATCATCGTGACGCCGACTTCAGCCGACGGGTCGACGAGCTTTCCAGGGAACACGGGGTGACGGTGATGGCCACCGGCGTCAACCCCGGGTTTTCAATGGATGCGCTCCCGCTGGCCATGACCAGCGTTTGCACCCGCGTAGAGAAAGTGTTCGCCACGCGGATCGTTGATGCCTCAAAACGCCGGCTACCGCTGCAAAAGAAAATCGGCGCCGGCCTGCAGCCGGAAGACTTTCGGACGTTAGTAGCGCAGGGCAAACTCGGTCACATCGGTCTCGTGGAATCGCTGCAGGCGGTGGCCGATCGTCTCGGGTTTGCGTTAGACAAGATCGAGGAAACTATCGATCCAAAAATCGCAGTAATGGCGGTGCGCACACCCTATGTCGAAGTCAAGATCGGCCAGGTTGCCGGAATCTTACACGTGGCTAAGGGAATGCGAGGTGGGGACGACATTATCAAACTCGAGCTGCAAATGTTTGTAGGCGCACCGAACCCGGTCGATACTGTTCTGGTGGTTGGCGAACCGCCGATCGAGCTGCAGGTCGCTGGCGGGATCTTCGGAGACGCCGCCACCATTGCGCGCATGGTCAATGCGATTCCGGTCGTTCAGCGCGCCCAGCCGGGTTTGTTCACGGCCATGGACCTGCCGATGCCGTTTTGTGTCAAATAGCTCCTCTCATCAGAAACGAAAGTTGTCGGAGTCCTTTCCGCGAAGTAAAGTGCCAGGTTAGTATGCCGTCTTCGGGATCTTGTGTTATACAAAGATGTGTTGCGGTGAATCATTAATGGAATTACCATGAACTTCACGCGGGAGAAATCGTGGGAGCACAACTTTTATCCATTACTCTGGGATCGCTGCTGGTTATCTTGTTGATCGATCTCTTTGTGCAGTGGTACGGGAAGTTTTTGATGCGGTGGATGCCGAATATCAGAATCCGCACCCTGCTGGTGCATTTGCTGTGGGCTTTGCTGGCGGTCATTTTTTGGAAT
>DASWHH010000632.1:0-2991 GCA_036398295.1 bacterium | reverse complement strand
GATTCTATTTGTCCATTCCACTGACTCAGTTGCTGTCCATATCAAAACAAGGTCTTCTACAACTTTGCTCACTGGCAGCTTTTGCGGAACGATTAGAACTCCAGGACAATCCTGAGACTTAATGAATTTGCCGAAATGCTTGGGTATCGTTTTGCGGTCGTGCGTTACAAGTAGCCGGCTTTCTTTGGCCGCGATTGCCAAAACATCTTCATCATCTAAACCCGAGATTTTGGCCGCTTTCGCTGTCTGAAAATCGATTCGTCGGCTCACGGCGCAAAGCGGCCTTTACGATGATTTGATTCAGGTTTGCGTCGGCTTGAAAGCGAACCTTCATCAACTAGACACTTTCATCTGCCTGCGAGCCTTGGCCATTCTCTGGGCAAATGCTGAATCATTTGTCCTCTGCCGCAGAGTCGCAAACTCTTTTTCAGCCTGCTTTAGATGCGCATCAACTTCGGACTGATGACTCAAATAATACGCGATGGCACCATAAACCTGCTCGAGAGTCAGCACCGGAAAGCACTCGGCCACGATTGTTTCCGGGGACAAACCATCCAAGAAAGTAAGAACTACTGAGTCGAGCGAGACGCGGGTCCCGGCGATCCAGTAGCCATCATCGCGTTTTTCGACATATAGCTTTTCCATAAATGCCCTCTACGTACCAAAAAAAAATTTTCAAAATTACACAATGATTTGATGGTTTACAAGTTTATTTTTCTGACCTCACCTCAAAATAAAAAAGGCGCATCGCGATGTGCCTTTTTGGAGTGTCAAGCTTTAGCTTGACATTGAGAATGCCAAACTGAAAGTTTGGCACTCCTACTTCCGAGCCCTACCCTTGCGAAGGTTTGAAACCTTCGCAAGGTTTTGATGCCTACTTCCGCAGCAGCTTGAATGCATGCGTCCAATTGTTGAACTTGAAGGCGTAGTGAATCCACAGCATCGCAAAGGTCTCCAGCCAGAAGGATTGCGAAATGTCACCCATGTCGATCACACTGGCCCAGCCCCATTTTTCCGCAAAGCCGGCCACCGTCTTTTTGGCGGCGTCATCGTCCCCGGCGATGAACAGATCGGGCACGCCTTCCGCGCGTTTGGGATTGCACATGATGGCGTTGCCGATGGTATTGAAGGCTTTTACGATTTTCGCCTCGGGCAGCCAGCCCTGCACCTGCTCGCCGCCGGAGTTGCCCACGGTGGCGACGAATTTGGGCGGAACGCCCTGTGAAAAATCCAGCGGGTTGGTGACATCGATGACCACCTTGCCGGAAAAATTCTTTTTACCGGCCAGTTTGATCGCACTCTCGGTACCCTCCCACGAGGTACACAGCAGCACCATCTCCCCGAATTTGGCGGCCTCTTCAAAACTGCCGACGGCGCCGCGTTGGCCAATCTGTTTCAGCCAGTCGCTGAGTTTGCCCGGATCGCGGGTGCCGATTTTCACATCATGACCGAGTCGGGCAAAGCCGAGTCCCAACTGCTGGCCAACACCGCCGGAGCCTAATATGCCGATCTTCATTGTGTTTTCTCCTTTCTGATTCTCACCTGGAAATTTGTGAATTTCTTCTTAAAAACATAAGAGAGTTACCGGGTATTTCAGTCTGTCCAATTTACTACGAAGAACACGAACGCCACGAAAGTTAATGAGGTTTCTACTCCATGAACTTCGTGGTTGAAGTATCAATACGAACAACGATTATCGTTCCAATCCAGTATATTTTTTATAGAGCTTTTTCCAACCCCTCATTCTCCCGATCATATAAAACAAGTTGATGGCTGAATCAAAAGTCGCAGCGGGAATATTGGTGGGACGGGTCAGCGCTTTACAGCCTTTGATAAAATAGCCCATTTTGACAATGCTGGGCGTGCCACGTCGGTCGTAATCGCCAGCGAGGATCAAGCCCCAGAAACATTGCATCACTATCCTGGTATCGAATCCCGGACGGAATTCAACGATGCATTTCATGACTTCGGCAGCGTGATTGAAGGCGAGATGTTTTTGTCCTTTGGTAACTGTAACTATGTCGCCGACGCGACCGATGATTTCCTTGCCGTCAATCACCAGTCTTACCGCGCCAGTTTGAACACGAAAAATTTCGTCCTGAAAATAGTGCACGTGCTCGAACGGAACGTAGCCGCCCGGCGCAACCGCCCATTCGAACACATAGGCGTCCTCATCAGCTGAAAGACAGCGAAAGGTTTCCCCGGTGACCGGGTGCGTGAGGGATTTAAAAACATCGACGGGCATAGACAATCAATTTGGGCAAATGAACTGTAACTCAAAGCTCCGCTTTGAGATGCGCAAACGAGACGTTTGCGTTACGCCGCCAATCCATCAATCCAGTCCTTCGCTACCGGCTCTCCGCAACCAGTTCTGTAGGAGCATGTTTCTCGCGCGCCTGGCCATCTACCGGTTCCTTCGCTTCATGCCGGGTCTCTTTGGTGAATCGCGCCAGCAGCGTGTACAAGACCGGCACGAGAACCAGCGTTAAAAAGGTAGAGAATAAAACGCCTCCGACGACGGCAAGTCCCAGCGGGCGACGCGATTCGGCGCCGGCACCGAGGCCAATGGCAATCGGCAGCACGCCGAAAATGGTGGAAAAGGAGGTCATCAGAATTGGCCGGAGCCGAATGGTAGCCGCCTCGATTACCGCTTCAAACAGCTCTTTGCCCCGCTCCCGCAATTGATTTGAGAATTCCACAATCAAAATGGCGTTTTTGGTCACCAAACCGATGAGCATAATCAACCCGATCTGCGAGTAAATATTTAGTGTCTGCCCGAAAATGAATAAAGTCAACAGTGCGCCAAAAACGGCCAGCGGCACCGACAGCAAAATCGTAAGCGGATGAACGAAGCTTTCGAACTGCGCTGCCAAGACCAGATAAATAAACACCACCGACAGTAAAAACATAAAGTACAATTTGGAACTCGACGACTTGTATTCCAAAGACTGTCCGGCATACTCGCGTTTAACGCCGGCCGGGAGTAGATCG
>DASWHH010000631.1:0-3216 GCA_036398295.1 bacterium | reverse complement strand
CGGTGCCGAAACGCCCGCAACCGTTGAGAGATTAACCAACTCGACCTCCCGGGAGTGGTTTTCATCGTATGCTTTTGCTTTTGAACTGAACCAGGAATTTGGCGCCGCCAAAATTGCCCAGCTGCTGTCGCGGGTAAATGGCGAGACGACGGTTGGGAATTTTGGTGATGCGTTTCAGGAGGTCTTTGAGGTCGATTTGTCCGAATTTGAAAAGCGCTTCCTGATTGAGAATATCGAAAAGAAATTATAGACTAAATGAAACGACGAAAATTTCTAAAGTCCGGATTGGGTGTCGGCGCTGCTTATATGATGAGCACGGTCCCTTCCAATCCTTTTGCCATCAGCAAGCCGGAAGAGGAAAATTCCCTGGAGGGGAGCTTGTCACCCGGGGAAGTAGTTCCTTTCGAGGCCTTTGTGTTGGACAAAAGCCTGCAACCTCACAGCGTTATCGAGTTGTGCGCACTCGAGCCCAAAGCCAAAGTAATACTGCTTTGCATTTATGGCGGGCGAGTGCCCAAACAAGATGATCGTCTCGGCGGGATTTGGTGCCCTGATAGCTTTGAGGATTTACACATCGTACGCTATTTGCATCTCAAGTATCAGCCGGAACAAATTCGGATTGCACCCATCGCCTGCCCACCGGTTTACTCCAGCCACTATTACGGTTTTGAACAACGAGTATTTCTTGACGAGCCCGACGACTCAAAAAAATTTCAGGATAGCGTGGCGGCGTTCATGGACAACACGGAGAAATTGTTCGTCGACGGTTACTTGCCGGTTCCAAGCTACTATGATGTCCGTCATCGGCTCTTGTTCAACAGGCGAGAGGATTTGCAACCGGGCGCAGGTTATGGCGTCATTCACGCGTGGCAGGGACGATTCCGCGGCAACGGCGATACCCAGCGCTACGGTACGCCTACCATCTGGCTGTTGGATGCAACCGGCAGAGTACTCAACGAGCCTTTCTGGGGAAATTTCTATCACAGCGATCCCTTCCAGGTTCGATACACTATCAGCGATGTGGATAGGGCAATTGAGCAGAATCTGCGGTCATAGTTCGAGCACCATTTAACCTTTCCACCTAACAAATAAAAAAGCCGCATAGAACATGCGGCTTTTTTATTCACAAGTTCAAATTTGTTCTTATTTATGGCACGGGGCATATTCCTGACCAGATCTGCCAGAGGAATGTCCCAATAATCAAAGCAGCACCGAGGTAGAGCACGGGTTTCGTCAGTCTGTTCTGCATAGAATCACAGCTCGATCTTTTCAAATTTCCGGCGCTTTTGTTCCCACTTGTCGAAGAAGTCCTTGTCGAGGTTCATAGTAAGCTCCAGGTCAGCACCAGCGGTTTTGATGCGAATCTCGTTCAACATATCGATCGCTTCCTTGTCATCCGACACCATCATCTTGGCCATGGCTTTGAAGCCATTGAGCATGTCGGCGAACATTTCCGCTTCCTCCGCGGTGGTGAAGTCACCTTTCATGATCACTTCCGCCCTTTGACCGACCTTCGCGTAAAACACCAGCGACTTCATCTTTTCCAGAGATTCTGCGCCTTTAAATGGGGAGCCATGTTTACGAAGATTCTCCGCCCACCCATTGCCGCCCATGTCAACAACGCCCCAGAAATAATCCTTGTTTGGAATCTGCGACAAAAACTTGGACATGTTCGGGTTATCCGTTACGCTCTTACCAGTTTTGGTTTGCAGAATAACGGTTTTTATCCATTGTTCGGATCCCACTAGCGCGGTTTCCGCGTCGAGAAAGGCAAACGCAAGATCGCCATTCTCTTTTTCCGAAACATATATTTTATGACCTTCAAACTCTTGTTCCGCGAGGCTCTGGCGCCGCTGGTTTTTGGCGTAGTCAGCAATTTTGTCCTGATCGAATTGGCCGCGCACGATGGCGCCGCCCTTGTGATCGCCGGAGTCGTCCTTGCTGCCGCCGCTAATCCAAATTTCGTTCACATCGCGTTCGAAAACGAACCCGGTGTATTCCTTGAACTCGCGGTATTCTTCGTCGTCCTGGTCCCGCCTGATATTGGGATCCCATTGCTCGCCCAATCCCTGGCCAAACGGCGTCTGCTTTAAGGATTTCACATTGGCGTAAATGAGCAGGTGGGTGGTCTCGGGCAGCAACGATATATGGTTTGAAACCGTGGTCGAGGCCATGGGGCCCTCTTTGGGGCCCGGCTCACCTGAACAACCCGAGGCCAGAAAAAAAACCCCAATGAGAAGAATGAATGATCCACTTTTCATAGGTACCTCCAACATTAAAAGTCCTTTTTGGTGAAGATAAGAATGGCGGCAGACAACATCACAGCTGCTGAAATGAGGGAGGTCCAGAGGGCGCTCCACGTTGCCACCGGCTGCCCGATGACCAACGCCTGATTGATCTGCCCCATCTCGAAGGTCTTGGGTAAAAGATGGTACAATCCTTCGAGAAGATAGTAGTAAATTTTGCTGGAGAGAAAGGCATAGATGCGGTCCTTTTGTACCAAGAGCGGACTTACAAAAAGAACCGTGTAAACCACCATTATCGAGACGCTGGCGCTGCGGGTAGTGATACCGAGCAGCGAGACCAGTGCGTACAACATGGCAAAGGTGGCGATGACCATCAGTATCGAGTAAAGATAAGGCCCGTGCCAGATACCCGTTTTGAGGGATAAGATTAGCCATGAGCCGGCGATGAGATAGGTGACGTTGAGCGCCACGATGAGTTGCGCTCCGACAAAGCGCGCAAAAAAGATCAACGGGCGCGACAGGGGTTTCGAAACCAGCAACTCGATGTTGCCGCGCTCCAGCATGTTGGGAATTAGGTTTGCTGTCGCAAACAATGATAAAATTATGCCCCCGAAAAACGCGACGAATGCAATCCCGGATTGAATCCCGGTGATCACCTTTAGGATACCGGTCTTATCCAGAGCATCGATATCTTTGCCGAAAAGGCTGACCATAGCCATCGCGCCATCGATGGCGTCGACATTCATGGCGAAAATCAGAAACAGATGCAAAATTGACGAGAGCGCAAAAAAAGCCACGAAGGTTTTGCGGGCCAATGATTCACGAAATGTCAGCGCCAGGATCGCCCAGATTTTCACCAGCGTCTTCATCTTAGTGCTCGACTTCCTTTTTTAGAATCTCTATGAAACTCTCCTCGAGGCTGTGCTTGTGGGGCACAATCGATTTTATATCAATTTGGTGTTCGCGCAGG
>DASWHH010000630.1:0-5730 GCA_036398295.1 bacterium | reverse complement strand
AAAAGGATCACTCTGACGCTGCTGCAAAAACGCAAGACGTTGAACAAGAATTTCGGACAGAGAAAAACAAACAAGCGAAAACAGCTGAAACAGAAAAACACGTAGCTCCAATCCCCACTTTACCATCGGCAGGTAAGGCGGCGTCCGCTCCTGTCGTCCCTGAGAATGAAGATCTCATTGTGAAGGAGGAAGGCCAAGCACCAGTTTCAGAACCCAGAGTAGCCTCGGAACCGGCCGCTGTCCCTGAGCCGCAAAGGCAGGCAGAGAAACTCAACGAGCGCAGAGATGAAGTTGCACCTTCTGCTATCGGTGACTATCGCAGTACTCGAACTTACGTTTATGAGGCGACGAAGGAGGGTCTTAAAAAACGTCAAGTCCTGCCGCAAAATAAAAGCATGGCAGTCGTGTCGCCTCCCGAGCGGCAAATGGTGTCGGAGTTGCGATTTGTTTCCAACGCCAGGACCGTTCTGGTTCATCTAAAAGCACCAACCGGTGAACCGGCTCGAGTAACTTTTAGTCGTGACAAGAATGTACAACTGCCAGAGTCCTTTGCTGTAGAAATTATAACCCAAGATTCTTTGAAGTTGGAAATGAACTGGTTTGCGACCCCCGGGTTTCTGCAGGTCAATCCCGCAGGGATGAGGATTGAGATACTAAACGGGGAGACAATGAAGATTTTTGTCAGTGAGGAATTTGTCTACCAAATCGAGCTGAGCAACAACCCAACAAAGGCATTTTTGGTGAAATAGACATTCGTGTTTTCGCGTAACTATATCCAGGATTTCCCCGACAGTGACGCCGCCGCGATGTTCTGAAAAAGAGACAGCAGCGAGATGGCTTAAGTCATCGTAATTCAATTGTGATTGAGCCCACGTTGGGAATGTCGTCATTCCAGCCGGCGTTCGAACCGACGGCCGCAACAAGGTTGAAGCTTCCGTCGTCGTCCAGGTCTGAACTTTTGAGGCCGAGCACCATCGTCTTTTTCTCACCGTCCGCCTTGAACGAAAGGTTGTTATGAAACAGATTGGTGAATCGGCCAAGCTGAACCCCACGAGCGTCCGCGATGCCGACAGTACCGCGAAAATTGGGGCCAGTTTTGACCACCCAAACCGTCACCAGCTTGTCGTATTTGAATGTGCGATTCCCACCCCACCAGCTTGAGCCGTTGTGCTGGTTCTGATCGGTGTCCACCACGAGGTTAATACCAAATGCATTAAGATTAGGCAAGCGCGACAAATCCAGCTTGAACCAGAGTGTATCTGTCTGTGAATGGTAGGCATGGGAAATGCTGGTGACATCTGCCCAATTGGGATTGACGCCATCGCCGGCGCTATCGGCGGCAAGATTTGTCCAACCCACATCATCAAAACTGGGTACAGTGGGCGGCGCCGACAATTGCGTCATCGGCAGCATCGCACTTTTGACGTACTCGAAATTGGGCTGAATCGACAGTGCGGTCCGGAAGGCTTCTTCGGCCTTTTCGGGATTCTCCACGCCGAGGTAGGCCTGCCCAAGCATCATGTTTGCCGTCGCCTGCCACCAATCCCGGTAAGCAACCTCATCGGGCTGCCGGTCAAAACTCCGTGTGGCCTTCTGAAAAAGCGCCAGGCCTTTTTGTTGATCACCGCCAACTTGCGCCGGCTTATAAAAAAGGTCGATCGCTTCTTCGAGCATGACGAGCGGGCTCTCGGGCGCAATCGTTCTGGCCTTTTCCAAAGCGGCCTTGCTCTCGGACCACACGGTTCCGGAGGTGGTGGGGTCGAGCACATAGCGCCAGTAAAGGCACCGGCGTGTGACCACATAGGCATCAACCAGGTTCTCTTTTTTCTCGGTTGCTGATTTGAGATGCGCCAGCGCAGCGCTCATCAGTTTTTGACCGTCTTCAGTTTTGCCAAACGTTACGAACGCCAGTTGCCAGTTGGCAAAAGCACTATAATAATGCGCGAGCGCCGCCAGAGAATCGTTGTTGGATATTTGCGGCTCCTGCAGAAGGTTTTCGAAGCGTTGGCGGGCATCAACCATCCCCGCGCTGTCCGCTTTCATGCTTACTTCCAAAAGTTTGGTTCTGGCCTGAGCGAAATCATCAACCGCTCGCTTATAACTACATGCGGTCACAACGACGGAAAAAGTCAGGATCGCAAGCACGGAGTTTGAGGTTTTCATTTTGCCTTTCCTTAGATAGGTTCATTACGTGAATTTAGCCCCAAAGCTACTCGTTGGCGCTCCAGGATCTCGAGATAAACTTCACGATCACGAGTCTCGCAAATCAAGTATCAAGCCGCAGCCGCGTCGGCTTGCGATGCGCCAAAGATGTTGCCTTCCGGGTCTTTGAAGTAAACGAGCCAGCCGACTCCATGAATGGCCATTTTAGCAACGACGACGGTGCCACCGTATTTTTCCACGGTGGTTATGGTGTCATCGATATCTTTTACATCAATTGTGCAAACGTAGGCGATGACTGCTCGGCCGCCAATTTCCCCTCGGCGACGGATAAGTCCGCCGTTTATTCCAGGCTCGTCATCCGGGCCAGTAGTGATGAACCAGTATTCTTCGGGGCCTGGCCATTTCCGAAATTGCCATCTAAAACTGGACTGATAAAACTCGATTGCACGTTCCGGATTTTCCGCATGAATTTCAAAATGAATTACTCGCGCCATTCGTCGTCTCCTCAATTTGCGATGTTATAATCTTAGGCGATATTGCCCGGTTCCCGGGACCTGATCCGACTTAACTGTAAATTGCACAAGTGCCGTGGACGCTTTCTGATCTTAGTCAGAGATGCTAATCGATAATATAGAATGCGATGGTATGAAAGTCGTCTCTCCCGAAAAGGTTAGACATCAAACCTTATCGGCTTTGACCTGGATATCACGAAATTGGGAGGGAGTCATTCCTGTATGTTTCTTGAAGGCGTTATTGAAAGAGGCTTTGCTGTTGAATCCGACTTCTTGTGAAATGCTTAAAATTGTGTAGTGTTGTCTCTCCGGATCGATCAACCATCTTTTAGCTTCTTCGACACGGTAATGATTGAGAAAATCAAAAAAGTTCTGGCCGAGCTTTTCGTTGATGATCTGCGAGAGATGATGGGGCGACATGTCGAGCCGTCGAGCGAGATCGTGGAGTTTGAGATCGTTGTTGACAAACAACTTTTCGGCTTCCATGGCCTGAATCAGGTTTGACAAATGGGCTTCAGCATGCGCTGGCGCAAGCGCGGACTTTTCGTATTTCGGTGCGTTTCTTAACGGGACGTGACCGGAGAATATCTCCGGTTGCCGCAACGTCACATAGCCAATTACATAAATCTGGCCCGCCATGGCAATGAGAACAAGAGCGTCAAGGGCGCGGCTATACGGAAAGCCGAATTGTAGGCAGACCACGTATAGCAGGGTAAGGGTCACGAACACACCGAATCCGCAAGTCAAATTTCGGAGCCACCTCAGGCTTATCTTCTCAATGGATAAAACGGCGCCTTTGACTGTTTGCGCATGCTTCTTGATCAATCGCAGGGTTAGCCATGTGTAAAATAGCATGTGAGATACTTGCAACATGAAAATCACAAAATAAAGCCACGGCAGTTCATAATTTTGGAAGGCCAAAGCTCTTTCCAGAATCCGAAGTTTGATCTCAGTACTCAGACGATAGTAAGGCATGAGCCACCCCAAATACAGCGCAAAGGGTAGAAGTTGCAGCAAAGCCCGTTTACCGATCTTGAAATTTTCTGAGGTCAGAAATCTGGCATAAAAAAAGAGCAACGGGCCAAACAAAAATGGAAACGCAGCGGTGGTGAGCCAAAAGTGCGGAAATTCAAGCAGGTACCTGGTCCAATATCCGACGATTTCTAACAGGCGAATTGATAACAGCAAAATGAGAATGGCCAGCATACGGTTGGCGCGCTGATTTCCACGACGATGGGTCATCAAAACCAAACCTAAGAACAGGCCCTGCGCGGCGGCGAACAGCAGCAGGACGGTCCACGTGTTTAGTGTTGGCTCCATGAGAATGATGGCGAAAAAAACGGGGGCTACACTTTAGACGCAACACCAATGCGATTCAGCGCCCTTGCCAGCGACGCTTGCGCACGCGCCATATCGGCGGATTTTCTCCCTTCCTTCAAGCGGTTGAGGGCGCGATCCCTGGCTGCCTGGGCGCGCTTGAGATCAATGGTGGTTGCAGGTTCTGCGGTTTCGGCCAAAACCGCAATCGCATCCGGGAACACTTCGACGACACCACCGCTGGTCGCAAGAAAAACTTCCTTCTTGTCGACCTCGACTTTAATTTCGCCTACGCGTAACGAGGCCAAATAAGGTGTGTGACCTGGCAGCACGCCAAAATAGCCATCGTGTCCCGGCAAAACCACTCCGTCAACCTCCTTGGAGTACACTTTCTGGTGCGGCGTGATGATTTCGAATTTGATTTTCTTTGGAAGCATGCTCACTCAATAATCGAATAGTTTCTCTAAGATGCGGATTGATGGAGCAGAGCGCAGAGAGCATGGCGCAAAGAGCAGAGCGATGAGCGTCGGCAATGTCGCGTTGATAGCAAGCACATTGATCAATCAATCCATTAATCCGAGACTCTGAAAGCCGAGCTTTGAGTTACATGACTCCAGCACTGCAGTACTCCAAGGGAGATTATGCTGCTTTGGCCATTTCCTGCGCCTGCGCCGCTGCCTCCTCGATGGTGCCGACCATCCAGAACGCCTGCTCGGGCAGATCGTCGTACTCGCCCTCCACAATGGCTTTGAAGCCGCGAATGGTTTCCTCGAGGCGAACGTATTTCCCGGCGCGACCCGTAAATTCCTCGGCCACAAAAAACGGCTGCGACAGGAAGCGTTGCATACGGCGCGCGCGGTTAACAACGATCTTATCTTCGTCCGAAAGCTCTTCCATACCGAGGATGGCAATGATGTCCTGCAAGTCCTTGTACTTTTGCAGAATCTTCTGCACCGAGCGTGCCACCTGATAATGTTCTTCGCCGACGACATGGGGATCGAGAATTCGCGACGTCGAGTCGAGAGGATCAACTGCGGGATAAATTCCAAGTTCTGAAATTTTTCGCGACAACACCGTCGTGGCATCGAGGTGCGAGAAGGTGGTGGCGGGCGCCGGATCCGTCAAATCGTCTGCGGGCACATAGATGGCCTGTACTGAGGTGATCGACCCTTTTTTGGTTGAAGCGATACGCTCCTGTAGCGCGCCCATTTCGGTGGCCAGGGTCGGCTGGTAACCCACCGCCGACGGCATCCGTCCCAACAGCGCCGAAACTTCGGAACCGGCCTGGGTGAATCGAAAGATGTTATCGATGAACAACAACACGTCTTTGCCTTCTTCATCGCGGAAATACTCGGCAAGAGTCAGAGCGGTCAAACCGACACGCTGGCGGGCGCCGGGGAGCTCGTTCATCTGACCGAACACCAGGCTGGTTTTGCTGATGACGCCGGATTGTTTCATCTCCAGCCAGAGGTCGTTGCCTTCGCGGGTGCGCTCACCCACGCCGCCAAACACCGAGTAGCCGCCGTGTTCAGTGGCAATATTTCGGATCAACTCTTGAATGAGCACGGTCTTGCCCACACCCGCGCCGCCAAACAAACCTGTCTTGCCGCCGCGCATGTATGGCTCCAGCAGGTCAATCACTTTGATGCCGGTTTCCAGCAGTTCCGAAGAGGTTTCCAGGTCTTCGAATTTTGGCGCCGGGCGATGAATCGGGTAGTACGTTTTCGCGTCAATGGGT
>DASWHH010000629.1:0-6244 GCA_036398295.1 bacterium | reverse complement strand
GGTTTATTTTTGGTTCAGATATAAGATGAACCATAAACAAAAAAAGGTCGCAGTAGAGCTTAACTACGACCTTCACGATCCCTGAAGTCACGATTTGATTAGATGAGGCCAAATTCCTTGCCCAATTTTGCGAATATGTCGATGACTTGATCCAACTCTTCATGGGTGTGGGTGGCCATGTAACTGGTGCGAATGAGCGATTTTCCCGGGTGCACTGCCGGTGGCACAGCCGGGTTGGCGAACACACCGCTTTCGAACAGGCGCTTCCAGAATTTGAATGTGTCCAGCATATCGCCAATAACGATGGGTACCACCGGACTGTTGCTGCCGCAAGTGTCGAATCCTAGCTCGTCGAAGGCGGTTTTCATTTTACGAACATTTTTCCACAGTCGTTCGCGGCGTTCCGGTTCCGTCTTGATTATTTTCAATGCCGCTAAAACCGATGCCACTGCTGCCGGCGGCATACTCGCTGAGAAGATCAGTGCGCGGGAATGGTGCTTAACATAATCAATCACGCTGGCTTTCGCCGCAATAAATCCTCCGATTGACGCAAACGATTTGCTGAACGTGCCCATGGTGATGTCAACTTCATTTTCAAGGCCGAAATGCTCCGCCGTGCCGCGACCGTTCTTGCCAAACACGCCGATGGAATGAGCATCGTCCACCATCACCTTCGCCGCATGTTTCTTTGCAATCTGGACGATTTCCGGTAGATTGGTCAGAGAACCCTCCATGCTGAACACGCCGTCCACGACGATGAGCTTGCCGGTCTCGGGATCGCTGGCGGCCAGCAGCCGCTCCAGATCGCGCATGTTATCATGCTTGAATTTTACCATGCGCGCAAAGGAGAGCCTTGCCCCGTCGATGATGCAGGCGTGGTTGTTGCGGTCCGTGTAGATGATGTCGTCCTTGCCCGCGATTGCCGATATGGTGCCGAGATTTGTCAAAAAGCCGGTGGAAAAGGCGAGGGCAGCCTCGGCATTCATGAAGTCGGCCAGCTGTTGTTCCAACTCAACATGGAGGGAAAGTGTGCCGTTTAGAAATCGCGAACCGGTGCAGCCGGAGCCGAACTCCTGCACGGCCTTTATCGCCGCTTTCTTGATTCGCGGATCCTGGGTTAGACCGAGATAATTATTCGAACCCACCATGATCAGTTTGCGGCCATCGATGACGACTTCCGTGTCAGCCCCGGACTGGATCGCCTTAAAATACGGGTACCAGCCCTGCTCTTGAAGCTCACGCGCGCGGGTGAAATTGTAACATTTGTCAAATAGGTCTGCCACGTGTTTCTCCTGTAAACTTATGTATTTACAATAATTTTAACGTTAAATATAGTCAAAGCGATTTTAGAATGCAAGACAAAATTTGTAACAGTCTAAAAACGCCAGGCTTGCTTAATTCCGGTTTTTTTTTAAGATTCAAAGTAGCAATGAATTAATGAGGAGGGGACTTTGCGGGTATTGGTCACCGGCGGCCGCGGGTTCATTGGCAGTTTTCTGGTGGAGGAATTGCGCGCCAAAGGATTTCAGGTTTACTGCCTGCTGCGTCATAAGAAGGTGACGGAAGATTGGCTGACGGGTTTGGATATTAAGCCGCTGGAGGGGGATATCCTCGATCCCCGATCTTTAGGGGCTGCGGTAAGAAATATGGACTATGTATTTCACCTCGCCGGTTTGACGAAAGCCGTTAGCCGCGAACAGTTCTATCAGGTGAACGTTCAGGGCACCACTAACATGTTGGACGCCGTTGTCAAAGACAATCGCCCGCTAAAACGATTTGTGCTGGTTTCCAGCTTAGCGGCGGCCGGCCCCAGTCCCGACGGCAAACCGCTGAACGAGTCCCATCCGGTGCATCCGGTCTCCGACTATGGTGCAAGTAAGTTACAGGCAGAGCAAGCCGCACTGGCCTATGCTCCGGACATACCGATTTCGATTGTGCGGCCACCGGCCGTCTTTGGGCCGCGTGATAGGGATGTCTTCACCTTTTTTAAATATGCCCGGCAGGGTTGGTGGCCGAAGATGAGCGGCGGGCCGCGCTTTGCAAGTTTGATTTATGTAAAGGATCTGGCCGGAGGCTTATTGCAGGTGGCGCAGAGCCAGGCCGCGGTAGGGCAGACCTTTTTTTTGTGTAATGATGATTTTTATTCGTGGGATGACATCGCTGATCTGATGGCCCAGTTTTTTGCCACGCGGGTTCGTACGATTCCAATTCCCATAAGTCTCGGATTTTTGGCTGCGGCTGTTTCCGAGATGTTTGGAAAAATTGTGGGCAAAGCCGCTCTAATGAATTTAGATAAGTTTCGTGAATTGAAAGCAACCCATTGGATTTGTGACAATTCCAAAGCCAAGAAGGAATGCGGGTTTCGCATTGAGCATGAATTAAACGTTGCGCTTGCGGAAACCGTCGCTTGGTATCAAGCAAACGGTTGGCTGTGATTATCGAACGAGCCGGTACAATTTTTCTTCCAGTGTTTTGTAGTAGCCATGCGCCTCGCCATTGGCGGCAGCTTCGCTGGCGCGGGAGTATGCCAGGTAACGTTTCGCGTCGAGGTAGGTAATGAGCTTGTCTTTCGGCACCACCGCCCAGTACAAGAATACCTGGTTTTTGCGATTCAAAGAACTCATTTCGATTCCAGCGACGCCAAAAAAGCTGAATTCGTGAGACGGCGATATTTTCTGGCGATCCACAAAACCACGATTGGCCATGTCTTCCAAAATCAGCGAGAGGTCTTCGGAGGTGATTTTCCACGAAGTGTCTAATTGTGAATAGATATCGCTGGATGTGGCAGCGGTCCTCCCCCAGACGATTTTCAAGACCTCGATTTCGAGATTGGTGGGTAGGGGAAGGGTGCCATCCGAGAGCTTTTTGCTGGATTTGTTCAGACTTTCCGCGAGACCCTGTAACAGCTGATTGAGCGGCATGGTTAGCGGCGTGTCGCTCTGACGGCGACGAATTTCTGGCCCTTCGGGATCGGGTCCGACGGGGGTGATCTGGTGCAATTCCTCAGGGGTTAAGTATAAAGATACGTTTGGCTTGGGTTGCAACTGAAAGGTCAGGCTGGTATCATCGTGTGCCCAGCTAAACGAGTTAACCGTGCTTTCAATAAAACTGTATTTGCGAACGGCAAATAATTGAGCCGAGGCCGTTTTGCCGGTGAGAATGTCTTTGGCTTTCAACGCCTCCACAGTGGCGTCATTAGCAGTTTGCGCGGCAACCGAACCAGCCGCGAACAGCGAGAGAAGGAAGAAACTTGGCCTGGGCTTCACGCTGAATTCAACAAATTTTGAAGCCTGAATGTTCCATAGCAATTGGGCTTGAAATTTTGAGTTGAGGCTGAAATTATATTTGCAAACTAATTGATGCAACGGAGTTTGAACATTTTTTTTGGGGGGGGAGAACTTTGATGAAAATCGCTCAAAGATACTTAACCTGGGTTGGAGTTTTAGCCCTTTTACTTTTCGTCGCCATTTACAGCGTCGAGCTTTTCAACCACGGAGGTCCGCCCGTCACCATCCGCTGGATCCACGAGAACTTTGGAACCGCCGGGTTGATTGGGTTGAATATTGTCATCGTCGTAGCGTTTCTCGCCCTGTTGCCCTACCGCCGCACCGCCATCAGTACCTGGAAATCCAAAGGCATATTTGTGGCATTTGTCATCGCATTGATGACCGAGATGTTCGGCTGGCCGCTGCTGATTTTCTTGCTCTCTCCGGTGGTTGAAGTGCCGTCACTGCGGGAGTGGTCACACGGGGTGTTGGGGCACAGCGGGCCAATTTTAGGAACGTGGATCAGCATGATCGGGCTGCTGCTCATCGCCCTCGGCTGGCGGGAGATTCACCGCGCGACCGGTTTGGTTACCACCGGGATTTATAGATTCGTCCGTCACCCGCAGTACACGGGCATGTTCCTCTTCACGTTTGGTTGGATTCTGCACTGGCCTTCGGTGATCACGCTCATCCTGTGGCCGATTCTAGTGGCCGCGTATATCTGGCTGGCGCGCCAGGAGGAAAAGGTGGTGACGAAGGAAGTCGGAGAGGCGTATCGGGAGTATGCGCGGAGGACACCGAGGTTTTTCCCAAGAGTTTTTTAGAATCTATCCTTGTATTTCCGGTATGGACAGACCGCGACAAATCTTTTTTGCTAATCGATTCGGTATTTCAGTATGTCTTGGCACGGCCTCAAGTTGACCCGTTTGGGGATTCGACCACAAGGAGTGTTCTTTGCCTTCACGTTTGAGATAGCAGCCATGCTTTCGGAGGTGTTTTAATAAAGCGTTCGCTTCATCCTATGGTTACAATTTCTTTAACCGCATCCTCGGGCACTCCCCGCAAGGCATCTTGCCGGCGATCCTCTAAAATCAGGGCAATAGCTTGAGCCAAATTTTTCCGGCATTCTTCCAGGCTGCGGCCCTGCCCATTCGCTCCGGGAATTTCCGGACAGTAAGCGATATACCAATCTCCGTCTCTTTCTATGACGGCTGTGAATTCGTTATGCATGGCTGTCTCCACGTTTGTAATGACTGGCTCAATATTAACTCTTTGACCCCAAAAAGTCAAGTCGTGGATGTTCAAGCGCAAAAACTGTATCTTGAAGTGGCGTATTTGAATCGGTAATGTTCGCACTTTGTGTTTGATGGGCAGGAGACAGGTTGGATGACGTTTCCTGCTTTGGAGCTGCATCAACAACTTCAACTGAATGGTGCACTCCGGAACTTTTGCTTGAAAATTTACCCTGTCCGTTGTATATTGCCGCAGTCAATTTGAGCCATTCAAGAGGTCGTTTATGGCACCAGTCATCGAAAGACATGTGTATTTTGATCACAGCGCCACGACGCCGGTCGATCCGGAAGTCGTCGAGGCCATGCTGCCGTTTTTTACGGGAACGTTTGGAAACGCGTCGAGTATTCACTCGTTTGGGCAAAAAGCCAAAGTGGCCATCGAGGATGCGCGCCGACAAGTGGCCGGGTTAATCGGCGCCGAGCCCTCGGAAGTAGTGTTCACCTCCTGTGGCACTGAGGCGGACAACTGGGCTATCAAAGGTTCAGCTTATTTTTTTGAGGGCAAAAAGAAGCATCTGATCACCTCGATGGTTGAGCATCACGCGGTGCTTTTTACCTGCAACTATCTTCATCAGCACGGCTTCGATGTCACCTATTTGCCGGTGGATAAATTTGGGATGGTGTCGCCGGCCAGCGTGGCCGAAGCCATTCGTGAGGATACGTTTTTGGTGAGTGTCATGCACGCCAACAATGAGGTGGGCACCATCAATCCTGTTCAGGAAATTGGCGCAGTTTGTCGGGAGCGCGGCGTGTTGTTTCACACCGATGCGGTGCAGACGGTTGGCAAGCTGCCCATCGCTGTGCACGACATGAACGTCGATTTGCTTTCGTTGTCCGGACACAAGTTTTACGGGCCCAAGGGCGTCGGCGCCTTGTTCATGCGTCGAGGCCTGCAATTGGGCAAGCTGATCCACGGTGGCCATCAGGAGCGCGACCGCCGGGCGGGTACGGAGAACGTCGCCGGCGCCGTGGGGCTGGGCAAAGCCGCTGAATTGTGCCAGACTCGGTTGGATGAGGATGAACGACGGCTGGCGAAGCTGAGCGGCGATTTGTTTTCGAAACTGCGGGAGGCTATCAGCGGTGTCTATCTGAATGGCCACGAAAGTCAACGCCTGCCTGGCATCTTGAATATATCATTCGATGGCGTCGCCAATGACTCGCTGATGCAGAACCTCGATTTGAAAGGCATCGCGGTCTCGGGTGGCTCCGCCTGCAATTCGGGAATGGCGGAGACCTCGCACGTGTTGAATGCCATGGGCCTGCCGATGAATTTGATGGTCTCGGCGATTCGTTTCAGCTTAGGGCGAAGTAACAGCGAAGAGGAGATCGACTACACGGTACCTGCTTTAAGAGAAATTGTGGAGCGGCTGCGCGGTATGAACAAAGGAAAGAAGGTTTTAACAGCACCTTAAAGAGAGACCACTAATTACACGAATTAGACATATTCAATTCGTGTAATTACAAAGCTACTGTAAAAATGAATCGTCAATCGTGCTCAAGCCGGCGTCCTCGCCTGCGTACCGTGGTTGCCCGCCAAGCGAGGACGCTTGACGGAGCAAACATACAATAGTCTAGTGTTTTGTCTCGCAAATAACTTGACAATATGGTATTTTTGTTTTATCTTTAGTCATGTGGAAACCAGCAGAAAAATTATCGCTTATGCCTGAAGCGCGACAACTTCTTCAG
>DASWHH010000628.1:0-5296 GCA_036398295.1 bacterium | reverse complement strand
TGCCGTTCGCGCAGGGGCGGCAAATGAATTTCCACCGTGTTGATACGGAAAAGCAGATCTTGACGGAATTCATTTTGGGCAACCATCTCGTGGATCGGTTTATTGCTGGCGCAAATCAAACGCACGTCGATGGAGCGGGGAACATTGGAACCGACGCGAGTGACTTGACGATTTTGCAGCACCGTCAGCAGTTTGGCCTGCAGCGGCAAAGGCAAGTTGCCAATTTCGTCCAAAAACAGAGTCCCGCCGGAGGCAATCTCGAAGCGACCGGCCCGGTCTTCTTTAGCGTCGGTGAACGCGCCTTTGACGTGGCCAAACAGCTCACTCTCGAATAGCGTTTCACTAATGGCGCCCATATCGACGCTGATGAAAACTTCGTTAGAGCGTTCGGATTGGCGGTGCAGCTCACGGGCGACTAATTCTTTCCCCGTGCCATTTTCACTGGTGATCAGCACGTTCGCCTCGGTTTTGGCCACTTTCTGAATGGTGTTGAAGACCTTCTGTATGGCTTCACATTCCCCGATGAAATCGTGACGTGGTTGCGAAAGGTCGGCGGTGAGCTGTTTCTGACGGGAACGCAGTGTATCGATTTCCACCCGTGAGCTGCGCAAATTCATCGCCGCAGAAATAGTGGCAAGCAATTTCTCGTTCTGCCACGGCTTGAGAACAAAGTCAAAGGCGCCTTCCTTGATCGCCTGCACCGCCAACTGCACGTCCCCGTACGCCGTGATGAGCACGACCACGGCTTTGGAGTCAATTTCCAGAATGCGGTTCAGCCAGTAGAATCCCTCCTCGCCGCTGCTGGCGCCACGGGCGAAATTCATATCCAAGAGGATCACATCGTAGCTCTCGTTTTTGAGCAGCGTGGAGATGGCGTTGGGATTTTTTTCGGTATGAGCCAACGCGAAATGGTTTTTCAAAAACAGGCGCGCTGCTAAGAGAATGTCTTCGTCATCGTCGATTACCAAAATTTTGCCGGATTTTTTGTTCATGAGCATGTGTAACGAAAGATTGCTATTTTTGTTTTGAGCGTTTTGTTAAACAAACTTTCCTTTGATTTTCTGACTAATTTTCTATATTAGCATGTCCGAAGCAATGTTCAAGGTTTTTCTTCTGGAGATTACAAATGGCTAGAACCGCAACTATACAAGCACGAATCGATCCTGAAATAAAAGCAAAGGCACAAAAAATATTGGACCGACTAAATATATCAATGTCGGAGGCGATTTCAATATACCTTACTCACGTCGCACTTCATAAAGGAATCCCATTTGATGTCAAAATTCCGAACAGACTTACAGAAGCGACTTTGCGAAAATCAGAAGAAGGAAAAGAGCTTAATGAAGTTGGAAGCGTCGATGAACTGTTTCGGGAACTCGAAAGTTGAAAATCCATTACACCAACCAGTTGAAAAAGGACTACAAGAGAATAAAGAATCAGAACAAAGATGTCAACAAGCTAAGAGCGGTTATTGAGAAATTAGCCGCCAAAGAACTGCTGGACGCCCGCCATCGAGACCATCCGTTGACTGGAGATTGGAAGGGTTCGCCCGGGACAAACTCGCCGCGACTGAGAATCTTTCCACCCGCTTCTTCCACGGCGCGCGCAGCCGCATCGATGTCGGCCGGATCGACGAGCCGGAATCCGAAGTGCGCGATGCCGCCGGTTGTTCCCGCCATCTCGGCCTTTTCTTCAAATACAATCGCGTCGCGGCTGCCGGGCGTCTGCGCTTGAATGAAGCCTTTTTCGCGAAACACTTCCACCACTCCGAACACGTGCTGATAGAAGCGCAGCGAGCGGTTAGCATCGCGCACCGCCAGCGCGATGTGAGTGAGTCCGTAGGTTTTGACCATTGCAAATCTCCGAACCGTCACCTCGACAAGATGAAAATGATGGATGCCACGAGACCCAGCAAGCTTCTCACCGCATGAAGTCGCGCCCACTTTTGCAGTAGAATGCCTGTGGCCTCTGATTTATGATCAAGTTCCGGATTGAGAAGCTGCTTATTGGTGGGCATGACGGCGATCACCGTAAACGGGATGACGCAGAAGATGAGCAGCGCACCCACCAGCCACATCAGGCCGAGGCCCAGAAGCCATGCCGTCAAACCCGCGACCGTGCTGAGTATGCCCAGTGTCACCTGCATGACCGTCGCGCGTTGGTAACTCGGCGCCCACACGGTCGCCGCAATTTCTGTCCCGCACCGCATACGCGCCGGATGTTCGACGAGATTGATATAAATCGCCGCGCCTGTGAACAGCGTGCTGGCCAAAATGGCGACGAACTCGGGGACTTCAGCTAACATTTTCCTTCCTCCGCCCTGGAATTCAAACCTGTCATTCCCGCATGGTTTTGGCGGGAATCTCCTTGAGTTCAAACTGGATTCCCGATAGAAGCATTCGGGAATGACAAACGCGGTACATGATCGAGTTTAGTGCAAATGCGTCAGGTTCGATGAACTCAATTATTTATATGCCCTTCTTCAATTTCCTTTTCCATGTCTTCTCAACTCGAGACTGGCGATTCCATTTCAGAAATTTTCTGCATGGAAATGTATTAGTATTCGGAAGGCTGAGTACCTTTTATAATATGGAATCAAATACAACTTTTCCCTTGAAAAATCAAGCCTTTTTAAGCCTAATCCCTGTTCGCCTGCGTACACGGCCTGTAATGCCAGCGGATACTTTTACAGCTTGCTTTCCCGACTTTAATATAGTAAATTCAACAGAATCAATCATGGCACAGCTCTTGCCAAAGGTAGGCTGGACAAATTATGAACTGATTGAGGAACATGATCATGGGAATGGATCGACAAATTGAAAAGAAGAAATGGCCGCCCAAGAAAATCGCCGGACTCGGCGGGGCGGGACTGTTTTTCATCATCGTCGTTTACAATCTTTTGTTTGGAGACAGCAGCTCGAAGCTTAATGTCGAGACGCAGAAGATCACCATCTCCACGGTCGAGCAGGGTCCGTTTCAGGAATTCATCCCGGTCACCGGATCGGTGCTGCCCATTCGCACCATCTATTTGGATGCCATCGAAGGCGGGCAGGTGGAGGAGCGGCTCATCGAAGCCGGCACCATGGTGAAACAGAACGACGTTATCCTCAAACTCACCAATACCACGCTGCACATTCAAATCTCCTCGCAGGACGCGCAGGTTGTGGAGCAACGCAATTTGCTCACCAGCACCCGCTTCAATCTCGAACAAAATAATCTGCGCATCCGCCGCCAGCTCATCGAGCAGGAATATCAGATCAAGCGCCTCCAGCGCACGTTTGATCGCCGCAAGGAACTGCTGGACCGCAAGCTAATTTCGCAAGAGGAATTCGAGCAGGTCAAAGACGAATATGATTACCAAGTCAAACAACAGGAATTGAACCGGCAGTCCGCCATACAGGATTCCGTTTTTCAAGTGGTGCAAGTTCGGCTTTTGGAAACCTCTATGAAGCGGCTTGAGGAAAACCTGCAGATCGCCCGCACGCGGCTCGACAATCTCAATATCAAAGCGCCCATCAGTGGCCACCTGACTTCGCTGAATGCTGAGGTGGGTCAGTCCATCAGCCAGGGCCAGCGCATCGGTCAACTCGACGTGCTGGATGGATTCAAAGTTCGCGCCGGCATCGATGAGCACTATCTCGCGCGCATCGATAAAGGTCTGAAGGGCGAGTTCGATTTTGCCGGCCAGTCCTACACGCTCATCGCCGACAAAGTTTACCCGGAAGTCCGCGACGGCCGTTTTGAAGTCGACATGCAATTTGAGAGCGAAGCACCTGCCGGCATCCGCCGCGGACAGACGTTGCACATTCGTTTGGCGCTGGGCGATCTCACCGAGGCGATCCTCATTCCGCGCGGAGGATTTTATCAAAAAACCGGCGGCCAGTGGATTTATGTTTTGCACGAAGACGGCGATACCGCCAGCAAACGCAAGATTCGCCTCGGGCGTCAGAACACACAGGTGTTCGAGGTGCTGGAAGGCCTGCAGCCCGGCGAGCGGGTGGTGACGTCGAGCTACGATAGCTTTGGGGATATTGATAAATTGGTACTTAAAGGCGAATGAGCGGTCAACTGCTGCATAGCGCAAAGCGCATGGCGCATCGCGTTTGTTCCCGCTCGTTCCCAAACTCCCAGTTTGGGAACGCAAGTTGGAGGCGAAGTTTTACTTCGCCAATCTGCGAAGCAGAGCGTCGCGGACGATGACGTTCCCAAATAAAACTTGGGAACGAGCCGGTGAGCGCATAGCGTTTTTCTTTCGCTCTGCGCTATGCTCTCTGCGCTCTGCGTGGCACAGAATACTCAGAACTTCCATCTAAAGTAGACACAAAAGGAGAGAAGGTAATGATCAAAACAGTCAACCTCAGAAAAATGTACACCACCGAAGAAGTCGAAACCACTGCCTTGAACAACGTCAACGTTGAGATTAACCCGGGCGAATTCGTGGCGATTATGGGACCGTCCGGCTGTGGCAAATCGACGCTGCTGAACGTGTTGGGTCTGCTGGACAATCCCAGCGATGGCGAGTATCATTTTTTCGATCAGGAAGTGGCGCAGTACTCAGAGCGCCAGCGTGCGAACTTGCGGAAGCAGAACATCGGCTTCGTGTTCCAGAGCTTCAACCTGATCGATGAATTGACGGTGTACGAAAACATCGAGCTGCCGCTGCTATACCTCGGCTATTCCTCTGCGGAGCGAAAAAAACGCGTGGAAGAAGTTTTGGAACACATGCAGATCATCCACCGCAAAAACCATTTTCCACAGCAGCTCTCCGGCGGTCAGCAGCAGCGCGTGGCAGTGGCGCGCGCGGTGGTCGCCAAGCCCAAAATCATTCTCGCCGACGAACCAACCGGTAACCTCGATTCTGCGCACGGCGACGAAGTGATGACGATGATGACCGAACTCAATGAAAACGGCACCACCATCGTCATGGTGACGCATTCGCCGGCGTATGCCGAGTACGCGCATCGCATCATTCATTTGTTCGACGGCCACGTGGTGACCGAAAATATTAAAGAGCAGTTTCACGTGTAGCGCGGAGCGCAGAGCGCATAGCGAAAGCAAAACCTAGTGCGATGAAGGGAGGAGTGGAAGTATGGTTAAGTTTAGATTTCAGGATTTGGAAATTTGGAAGATGGCGATTGAAATCGCTGACGAACTATTCGATATTGCTGATGAATTAGAACAAAAACGGCTTTATCGATTCGCCGAACAACTTCGAGCATCCGGAATGAGCATGTCAAACAATATAGCAGAAGGTTCCGGCTCAAGCTCGGATAGCGAATTTGCTCGTTTTTTGGAA
>DASWHH010000627.1:0-5344 GCA_036398295.1 bacterium | reverse complement strand
ATGAATTGAAGACGAAGGCAGATAAGGCGAAAACTGAGTCCAAGAGCGCGCTGCTCAAGCAGATCGATGAATTAAGCGTGAAGAAGGAAATGGTGCGGGACAAGCTGAAACAACTTCAGGCAGCAGGGAATGGATCGTGGGACGATATGAAAGCGGGCGTCGAAAAAAGCTGGGGGGAACTCAAGGGCGCGTTTTCAAAGGCCTCTACAAGGTTTAAATAGCGAATACATCACAGAGCGATTTAATTGCTTCATCACAAAATATCGCAATTTAAGGAGTGTTCACCATGAAAAAAGCAGTCATTTTGTTGTTGAGTGCGGCCTTGCTCTTCACCACCAGTATGGGATGCGCGTGGAGTAACAAAGCCAAGGGCGGTGCGATCGGCGCCGGCGCTGGAGCTGTTGCTGGCGGTGTTATCGGGCATGTAGCAGGGAACACGGCACTGGGCGCCATCATCGGGGCCGCGGTCGGGGGAACGGCAGGGGTAATTATCGGCAATCATATGGATAAGCAAGCAGAAGAGATGAGACGAGACCTCCAGAACGCAAAAATCGAACGAATCGGTGAGGGCATCAAGATCACGTTTGACTCCGGAATTCTCTTCGTGACAAACTCATCGGAGCTGCAGTACGTGGCAAGAACGAACATCGAGAGTTTGGTGAAGATTCTTAATAAATATCCCGACACCAACATTCTCATTGAAGGAGATACCGACAACACCGGCACTAACGAATACAACCAAAAGTTGTCCGAACGTCGTGCGCAAGCCGTCGCCGACTATCAGAATAGTCTCGGTGTCGCCGGCTCAAGGATTTCCACGGTTGGCTTGGGTGAGACAAATGCTATCGCTTCAAACGATACGGACGCAGGACGTCAGCAAAACCGGCGCGTTGAAGTCGCCATTTTCGCGAACGACAAGCTGAAAGATGCAGCACAATCTCAAGCCGGTTTAAATTAATCGTTGCAGGTTCGCTCCTCCCGATGAATGAAGTTTCGATCGCTGTCGCCTCATGAAAATACGAAACACTGAAATCGGGAGGCACCCTGCCTGTGCCTCGGATGTAAGATGTAAATGGAATATCGACGAACCGGTCTTATTTCAAACGATACACTGATGCTGAGAGGCTTAGCATGATTAAACACCAAAAAACATCTGTTTCGAATTCCGATGCGGTATTCCTCGGATGGCAAAAAACCCGTTTAGGAGAAGTCTTCGCGCTCTATAACATAACCGCAGCTAGTCACCCGTCTTACGGTTCTACCGTCACGGATATGACCCTAAACAGGCTGAACCTACAAATTCCGAAACCTTCGCTGTTCCAAGAGCAAGAGAAAAAGTTTAGATACTCAGAAAACAGAAAAGTTGATTTCAATAAAGAGCACCGTTCATAGGTTACGCCGGTTGAAAATTAAATTGACATACTTGGAGGTGACATGCCTACAGATCGAGGCAAAGCAAAAAATAGCCGCAGGTTTTTCAGTCATCCCTGTTGGCGCTTCCTGTTCCTGCTATCAGTCGCTGCAACCGCAATTGGAACCGGCCATCGCGTTATCGGATACCGATCCGCTTTGCGGACAAATCTGCCGTTGGCCAAACAGGATAATATCGCGGAACTGGAAGGGGCAATTCAACAGCTTGAGTCGGCGATACATGCCGATAGTGTTCGCCACACCAGCATTCAAAAGGTCCTGGCGATCATGAACCACTACAGCTGGAACATGCCAGCGTTGGAAAAATTCGAGAAACATGACATTGCCAATGCGATCTATCAGGCGAGCGTGAAATATAGCAACCTTGACATCGCTCTCATTTGCGCTACGATTACACAAGAGAGTGGGAAAACCTGGAATCCTCGGGTGGTATCACCGGTAGGCGCCATGGGTCTGATGCAGGTAATGCCGGCCACTGCCAGATTTGTAGCAAAATACGAAAGGATAAAGTGGACTTCAGATGAAGAGGTGCTTTTCAACCCGGTTTACAATATCCGTATCGGTTGCCGCCACCTCTCCGGGATGATGGAATTATTCAACGATACTGAGGGCGCGTTGGCGGCTTACAACGGCGGTGAACACCGCGCTTCATTATGGCTGCGGCAAGGCAAGGCGGCCGGCATACTGTGGGCTGAGACGCAAAACTATTTTCCCTCGGTGTTGAAGTTCACCGAGGAGTTTCGCCTGATAAATCGCTGAATTCACATTACTGGTCGCCGCCGGGTCGAGACAATTGTCCCTCCTTTTTTTCCTTCAGCTCTCTCGACCCAGGTGACCCTCAACATGAATCATCAACTAAGGAGGATTACAATGATGCAGACAATCCGTGAGTTCACCACAGTGCTGGTCTTGTTGGCCGTCACATTGTGCTTGTTCAACGGTTGCAGTGATCCCACGCAGAAATTGGCCGCCGCAGAGATGACAACCTCAGAAGCGGATCTGCAAAGCAACCAACGGGAATTCGAAAATGCGATGGAGGCGAAGATAGCCGCATTCCGTCAGTCACTGGATGAAATGAAAGCGTTGGGCGACAATGCCTCCGCGAAAACTAAGGTTGAAATAGTCCTGCACACCGCGGATCTGGAACGGCAACTCAAAGCTGTTGAGACAGGACTCGCGGATTTGAAAGCCAAGAGAACCAGCAACCAGGCCTGGCGATCCGCAATGGAACTTTGACGACATGGGTCCGGCCTTTTGAGCCTGCTTAACAAAACAGGTCTTATTTCATGAACTACATTGGGAAACTTTGTGAAGAGACAAAATAGTTGTCCGTTCAGCGTTGCTATCCATGAAGATCCTCTTATGAAAGGTAATCTCATGTGGAAGAAAGCTTTGTTGACAATGGGGTTAATCGCGTTGATGGTTTCCCAGGGGGATGCTCAGAAGATAGGCCTGGGCCCACAGCTTGGTTTTCAAAAAGGCCGGGATGCCGACGATGGGAAATTTATAGGTGGAGTAGCCCTGCGGTTCAAGTTGACCCGGGCTCTTGGTCTCGAAACATCCATCAATTACCGTCAGGAAAAATATACAAATGGCGCCGCCTTGACGGTGCGGAGCTGGCCGGTGATGGCAACCGGTTTTATTTATGCGTTCCCCACTGTCTATGCTGCCATAGGCGCCGGCTGGTATAACTCGACTTTCGATTATGACGAGAGCAGGTTCCCGTCACAGGTTATTGCTGACGAGACGAAGCAGGAATTCGGCTGGCATTTTGGCGCCGGCCTGGAATTGCCCGTTGGTTCAAATTCCAAATTGGCGGCCGACTTTCGCTACGTCTTCCTGAATTACGATTTTAAGGCAATACCCGGCTTCGGTGATCTGGATAGCAACTTTTATGTCATCACCGCCGGGTTCCTGTTCGGTTTATAATCACTTTCAAACCTAAGTGGACAGAGGGAAGTTCACTCAGGTTGTTTTCCATAGATAGCACCGGGCGCCTTACCAGAGTGCGCCGCCCGGTGATCGATGTGCGAGATGGTACTTAAATAAATTTTTCATCACTAAAGGAGAAATAACCATGAGAAGAAATAGTCACCAGTTCATTGTTGCTATGATGAAGAGATTCTTATTCGTAGCAGTGTTCATTATGCTGATCGCTCCTCAGGCAGGCGCCCAAAGCATCAAAATCGGTCCACAGATTGGTTTTCAAAAAGCCACGGACGCCGACGAGGGCAGATTCATGTTTGGCGGCGCTGCGCGAGTCAAGTTGATACCATTTCTTGGCGTGGAAGGCGCGATCGGTTATCGACAGGAAAAATTCGCCAATGACGCCTTGACGGTACGGACCTGGCCGGTGATGGTAACCGGCTTAATTTATCCACTCCCCGTCGTTTATGGCGCCATTGGCGTCGGCTGGTATAACACAACTTTCGATTATGATCAGAGCAGGTTTCCGTCTCAGGGCATTGCTGACGAGACACAGCAGGAATTCGGCTGGCATTTTGGCGGTGGCGTTGAATTGCCCGTCGGTCAAAAATTTAAATTGACGGCCGACTTTCGCTACGTCTTCCTGAATTACGATTTTAACGCCATCCCCGGCAGCGGTGATATCAATAGCGACTCCTATGTCATCACCGGTGGGTTTCTGTTCGGTCTATAATCACTTTCAGGCCTTAGGTAAACTCAAAAAAAATTCGCCAACCTGACAGACGATGATTTGCTGTTCGCGGAAGGGAAGGACGAAGAATTGTTGGGGAGACTGGCAGCAGGAGCTTGGGAAAACACAGGCGGAAATACGCCAACTTATTGAGAAAGTATAATGAGACTAAAGGCAAGATTATCACAGAGGAGAATCATCATGAAGACCAAAAATTGCATCCCAATCGCGCTGTTGGCCGCGCTCGTTGTGTGGTTATGGAGTTGCGCGTCGTCCGGGCTCTCCTTCAGTCCAAAGATTCCGGCAGCCGAAGGCACCGTGAAATTTGTGAAAACCTACGACGGCAATACAACCATTCATCTTGTAGTGAAACACCTGGCGAATCCCCATAAACTGACGCCGCCTGCCAACACCTACGTCGTGTGGGTGCAAGACGGCAAGGAATCGGCGCCCGAAAAAATCGGCGTGCTGGTTGTAGACCAGAACCTCGATGGCGAGCTAAAAGGGGTGACGCCGCTGCACAGTTTTGAGATGTTCGTTACCGGTGAAACATCCGGCGAGGTACAGAAACCGACCGGAGATTCGCTTTTCTGGACGTCCTATAACTAGTGCTGTGTGGCAACCCTGACAGGGTTTCGAAACCCTGTCAGGGTTAAAAACCATCTGAAAAAAGGTGAATAAAATGAAAGATAGATGGGAATTCTACAAAGACGCCGAAAGCCAATGGCGTTGGCGACGCACTGCCCCGAACGGCAATATTATTGGCGCATCAACAGAAGGCTATGCAAATAAAACCGACTGCTTCGGAAACGCACGTCGAAACGGATGGCGGGGTTGATCGCCAACCTCTCAGTATGTGGACAAAAACAGGAAGTGGATTAGGAGTTAGCTGGCTTCGTTCGGGTGGACCGGCAGCAGCGCAAATCTGCGGCAATTTATAATTTGAAAAGAGAGGTAACAAAATGATACAGAAAAATTTGAATGCAGAAAATAAGGAAATAAAGAGCAAGGCCTATGAGCTCTATGAGAAACATGGCCATAAGCACGGCAATGATTCTGTTGATTGGCTTGAGGCCGAAAGGCAATTGGGAGAACGCACCAGAGCAAAGCGCAACAGCTGGATGAAGAATATTCTTTTTACTATTGTGGGGATATTGTGCGTCATCGTGGCCATCCTGTTGATTACGCTGTTCAAGAAAAACCCACAGGCGGAACTATCCGAACAGAGCCTGTCTGAGCTGAAGGTGATGATGCTGG
>DASWHH010000626.1:0-4370 GCA_036398295.1 bacterium | reverse complement strand
TAGAAGCTGCCTATGTCCAAGAAACAACCAGGAAACGACAAGCAGGCGCCTGAGACTTCAAATAGCCGGACGCCCACCCCGCAAGATTTTACACCAAAAGCCATTGAAAGAGCTCTAAGCAGATACGCGTTAGGTCATTGGAGTCTCAAGTATTCGGTGGCGCTGTTGCTGGGTGCTTTAGTTGGCGGCGGGCTACTCGGCATGACGGAATTGGCCTTTTTTGCCATTGTTGGAACTCTCGGCGCCAGCTGCATTTCATGGGTGCTTAACCGCTACATCCGCGCCGGTAACTTTGAACACAGGTACGTGGCTAAACTGAAAACAGCTCTGGAGCAAGCCACGGAGCGCAAGTTAAGCGACTTGAAAAAAAATCTCAGTGAGTGGGGCTATCCGCGCGGCGCCGAGCAACTTGAACAGTTTCGCAAGAAGTTTACCAGACTGGTGGACGTGCTGGACGATAAGGTCAATCCTGCCGAGATTACTTTTGCGCGGTTCTTTGGCTTTGCACAACAAGTCATGCTGGCTGGCATTGATAATTTAGCGGCAGCGCTTTCTGCAATCAAAAGCATCAGCGAAATCGACGAGAATTACATCAGGAAAAGGCTCAAGGAAATTGGGTTCAAAAAAGGTAATCTTTCCGACGCCGTCAATGAAGAAAAGGCAGTGCTGGAGAAAAGTCTAACCAAGAAAGAAGAACAATTGGCAAAAGTCGAACAGCTGATGCTGGAAAATGAAAAGGCTTTAGCCCTCTTGGACGAAACCACCGTCGCGATCGCCAACGCTGATTTAGCCAAAGGCGAGGCGCAGGTAGACTTAGAGAGCGCCATGGACATGCTTTCCGAAATCACAGAACGTTCGAAGGAGTACTCTATAAAATGACTTTTTTTGAGGAGGTGGCTTATGGCCGGACCAGCGTTAAAAACTAAAACAGCAGACAAACCCCTGGAGGTAATGACAGCCGAGCGGGCGACCGAAGATCTCCATTTAGTTTCTGCAGAGCCTGAAAAGGTAGACTCGGAACTGGAAAAGCAGGCTGAAGAGTTTTTCAAACAATTACTCAGCGCGAAAGTGGATGACAACACCAAGCGCACGGCCATTGACGAGATGGGCCTGCGCACGCAACAGGAGGCAGCCTTAAAAAGCAAAATGTTAGGTCAGCCTATTAAAAATCTGATGGCTTTGGGCGAAGACGGCGGGCCGGTGGCCAGCTCTTTGGTGGATCTCAAACTACAGATGGAAGAACTCGATCCTTCCGGGATCGATTTATCGGCGCCGGGCTGGGGAGTGAAATTGCTGGGGAAACTGCCATTGCTGGGGAATCCTCTAAATCGGTATTTCACCAAGTATCAGAAAGCCGACACCGTGATTGCGGCCATCGTCTATTCACTTGATCAGGGCGGCGCCCAACTCAAACGAGATACCACCACCCTGGCGCAGGATCAGCAATTCCTCAAAGGTTCGCTGCAGAAGCTGGTCCGGGCGATTCAGTTGGGACAGCTCATCGACCAGAAATTGTCCCATGCGCTCGAAACCCAGATCACCGAGGAAGGGCAGTACAATTTCATTGAGCAGGAACTGCTTTTCCCCTTGCGACAGCGCATCCAGGACTTGCAGCAAACTTTGGCGGTGACGCAACAATCGATTATCGCCATGGAGATCCTGATTCGCAATAATCGCGAGCTGATCCGCGGTGTCAATCGCGCGAAAAATGTCTCCGTGGTGGCGCTGCAGGTGGGCGTCACGGTGGCACTGGCGCTGGCCAACCAGAAAATAGTGCTCTCGAAAGTCAACGCCCTCAATGTGACGACTTCCAATATCATCGCCGGTACCGCCAAGACCCTGAAAACCACCGGCGCCGAAATCCACAAGCAGGCGTCTTCAACCATGCTGGACATGCAGAAGTTGAAAGATGCTTTTGCCGATGTCAAATCCGCGATGGAGGATATCGCTAATTTCCGGCGCGAAGCCCTGCCGCAGATGGCCCAGAACATTCTGGAGCTGGATCGCTTGACAGCCGAGCAAGCCAAAGAAATCGAAAAGATGGAACGCGGCAATCTGGCCCAGTCGAAATTGGTCATCGATGTTGAATAGTCCAAGGTTGAGAGTTGGAGCATTCCCAGTCTGCTCCCAACCGCAACAATCTACTAACCTGAATAATTCACAAACCGCAAAGGCGCAGAGACGCAAAGTTGGAGAAAATCACTCTTGTCCAAAATAGGTTTCGCGGCGAAGGTATAAACTATGCGAGCTAAGTACAGGAGGCTATAATCATGAAACGCAGATTATTTTCGATTATTCTGAATTCACTGTTAATTTCTGTGGCGATGGGTTTGAGCTTTGTTGATGCCGCTCCGAAAAAGAAGTTCACTATCGCGTATTCCATTTATGTTGGCTGGCAGCCCTGGCCCTACGCCCAGCAGTCCGGAATTTTGAAAAAATGGGCTGACAAGCATGGTATTGAAATTGAATTGTTGAAAATGGATTACATCCCGTCGATTGAGGCATATGTAGCTAAAAAAGTCGATGCTTGCGTGATGACCAATATGGAATGCTTGGACATGCCCGCTGCTTCCGGAGTCACCAGTCGCGTGACGATCGTTGGAGATTTCTCGAATGGCAATGACAAGTGGCTAACTCGAGATGGCTTGAGCATTCAGAGCTTGAAAGGCAAAGAGGTGAGCTTAGTTGAGCTTTCGGTTTCTCACTACCTGTTGGCCAGAGGTCTGGACAAGCACGGTATGAAAGAGTCGGACGTTGTGATTGTCAACACCAGCGATAGCGACATTGCTCCCGCCTTCATCGCCAACAAAAGCCAAAAATCGGTTATCACCTGGAACCCGTTGGCCATGCAGATCATGCAGGAACCGGGCATAACCAACGTGTTTGATTCATCCCAAATCCCCGGCGAGGTTCTCGATTTGCTGGTGGTTCGTGATGAGGTAGATTTGCAGCAGCCGGAATTCGCAAAGGCTCTGGTTGGCGCCTGGTACGAGGTCATGGATGTCATGACCAAACGCGGCGGCATGGCCGATGAGGCGATGCAGATCATGGCCGACGACGCCGGTTGTTCTTTGACCGAGTATAAACAGCAACTCAAAACCACGGCGATGTTTTACAAACCGGCAGAAGCGGTGGCTTATACGGGGAGCCAGGAAATTAAGGAAAAAATGAACTTTGTTCGTCAGTTCTGCTTTGATCACGGACTATTGGGTGAAAACGCCCGCTCGGTAGATGAAGTTGGAATTAAGTACCCGGACGGCGCGATTCAAGGAGACCCGAAGAACATCCAGATGATATTTGACACTACCACCATGCAACTGGCGGCCGATGGCAAGTTGTAGAAAAGTCGAACAGTGACTCTTAGCGCCCTGTTTCAAATGCTGTGTTGAGTACGGTTAAACACAGCGCAGCGTAGCCGGCCTGTCTGCCACAGGCAGGCAACCAATATATTCCACCACAAAGACACAAAGGACACTAAGAAAAGCAAAAAAGCCACTAAGGAGGAAATCTTTGTGCTCTTTGTGTCTTTGTGGTTCATTAAAAACTTTGCTAAAAAAGCAATGTTTTGTAAACTTGTAGTGCAGAGCGTGGAGTGAGGAGCGCAAATTCGCTTGACGCTCTTCGCTCTACGTATTTAATCCCACCAATGTGTGGAGGTGGCAAAAATTGGTCTTTTTCAAAGTAAACGCTCAACCAGGAAAATTAGCAGGAGCGATTTTGCCGTGGTTGATTTTCGCTGCCCTCTTTGTGGGTTATGCACTGGTAGCTCATGTCCGGCATAAGGAAAATCCCCAGGATAAGCTGGTGCCGACCATTTCCCAGATGGTTGATGGCTTCAAGCGAGCTGCGTTTGAGCCGGATAAACGCACCAATGAATACCGTCTGCTGGTTGATACTGCGGCGAGCACAAAGCGTTTCCTGGTTAGTCTGTTTATCCTGTCACTGGTCGGAGTTTTGCTCGGGCTGCACATGGGATCGATGCCATACTTTGAGAGACTGTTTTACCGGTTTGTGCTGTTCTTTGACAAGACCCCTGCACTGGCGTTGCTGCCAATCCTGTTTATTATTTTTGGACTTGGGGAGGTCTCAAAAATTGCCTTGATTGTAATCGGCGTGACGCCGACGATTGTCCTCGATACTTATTTGCGCGCCAGATCTGTGCCGCGAGAGCAAGTCGTTAAGGCGCTAACTCTGGGGGCGAGCGATTTCGAGGTCGTGTACAAGGTTGTCTTACCCAGGATTTTTCCCAAAGTGCTCGACACCATCCGGTTAAATTTTAAGGCAATAGTCCTTTTTCTGATAGCCGGTGAGGCTCTCGCAGCTGTTGCGGGTCTCGGGTACAGAATTTTTCTCGTGCGCCGTTATGTTGC
>DASWHH010000625.1:0-2723 GCA_036398295.1 bacterium | reverse complement strand
AAGGTTCATTTGAACAATTCAAAGTGCAAAATCAAAATGTCAGAATTCAATGTCTTTTCCTTTATTTAAACTCCACCACATCCGCCGACCTTGCCTTGCGCTCAAATTGCTGCTCATACAGCTTGCGCACCCGCTCGATGGTATCCGCCTGGTCAGCGGACTTATCCTCGCGGATGCGCTTGATGCGCGCAAACCGCAAAGCCAACTTCGAGTTGTACTGAGGGCTGCGCTGAATTTCGTTGTAAGCCACTTCCACCACAAGCTGCGGTTTTACGTAAACCGTATACTGGTCATCACTGACTTTGAGGCTCTGCAACTTGCTGGTCATCCATTTGAATTGTTCGTCCGTCAAGCCTTTGAAGGTTTTGCCCAGCATCATAAAATCGCCGCTCGATTCGTCGCGAGCCGCGAGGTGATAATTCGAGAGCCAACCGACGCGGCGACCGCTGCCCCATTCCGCGGCCGTGATAATCAGATCCAGCGTCTCAGCCGGCTTGATTTTAAACCAACGCTTGCCGCGCGAGCCGGGTGTGTATTCGCTGTCGAGCCTTTTGGCCATCAACCCTTCGTGGCCATGCCGAAGGGCCAGTTGCAGAAATTCCCCCGCTTCCCTTTGGTCGGAGGTAATCAATCGTCTCACCAGCAATTCCGGATCACTGATTTCGCGTAGAATTGACCAGCGGCGTTCGTAGGCCGAATCGACTTGTGAAACGCCGGCATGAAACAACAGGTCGAAAAGAAACAGCTTCACCGGAACTTGTTTTTGAATCTCTGCGATGTTGTGAACGCGGCGAAATCGTCGCATCAGCTCTTGAAATGGCAGCGGCTTGCCGCTCGGTCCGACGGCGATCACTTCACCTTCGACGATCATGCTTTCAGAGAGCAGACTTTTGCGAATGGTATCGACGACATCGGGCAGGCTTTCGGTAACATCGCTCAGATGGCGACTGTAAATCCGCACCAGATCTTCATGCTTATGAATTTGCACCCGCGCCCCGTCAAATTTAAACTCCAGAGATGTGCGGTCTTGATGTTCCTTGAACACCTTTGACAAGTCCTGCGCCAGTTCTGCCAGCATCGGCTGCACCGGTCGGAACAGCTGTATGTTTATTTTGCCAAGACCCTCGTGACCCTGCCGCAGGGCAACCAGGGCAGCTTCACCGGGATCGCCGAGATACATGTTGGCGCGACGTACGAGCTGCATGGGAACGCCGGCGGCTCGCGCGATGCTATCCAGCAACACTCCTTCCGCCACACCGATGCGCATCTCACCAAAAATGATTCTGGCCAACCAGTCACGTTCCGAGGCGTCGGCGCAGGAAAATGTTTCCTGCAATATCTCATCAATCTTTTTTCGCGAGCCTTTACCGGATGTCTGTGCGATTTTGTCAAAGCAATTGCGCACGTCAAGTAAAACCAATCTTGCAGAAGATGTAGACATCGGGAGAGCGCCCATTTCAGCTACCCGCTGTAGGGTTCTCCAGCTCACATCCAGAGTGCGTGCATCGTGGTCAGGGAAAGCTTTTCCTAAAATAAAAAGTGGTGCTATTCGTAACTCGCTGTCATCCAGGGTTAACAAAAAGTTCGCCAAGATGTTTGACTTCTCGAGCTTGCTGGAGGTGGCGGCCAGTTGGTTGCACAATTCTGAAAATTGGCGAAAGGGGATCATAGGAATTTAGCAATCGGAAAAGAAAAACCCTCCAAGACCGATGGAGGGTTTAGAATTCAACCTCGTTTGATGCTGATGAAGTCATGCCAATTTGACTCTACTCCGCGGGGTGCTTTTAAAGAACCTCTGTCCGAGTTTGTGAAAGAAGCCGGCTTCAGGCTCGAGTGCGTCATTATCTTCATCCCGAGCAACGGTATGATCATCAACCAGTCCCATCACGCCGCGGCCGCGTTCGCTATCAACCACAATCACTTCGATGGCGTTGTCAGTGGCGCAGTAGATTTCCGAAATGTCGGAGATTCCTTTCAAGCTCTGCATTACCCGGACCGGAAATACATCCTGAGTCAGCAGGACGAAGAGGTGATCCGCGCCGATGGTGGCTGCGTTTCTTTTGGCCAGTTCAACCAGGCCGTCATCCGTTCCGGCGAACTTTACAGCAGGCGATTCGGCACCCTGATTAAAGGCGACACCGAAACGTATGCCGGGGATCGTATCAACCAGAACCTCGTGAATTTCATCAACTGTACGGATGACGCGCGACTGCCCCATGATAATATTCATTCCCTCCGGTTTTTCCACTTTGACCGTTCTGAGATGCATACCAACCCCTCCATTAAGTTGGTTGGAGAAGTGAGTGATGGAATTTTAAAAAAAGGAAGCTAAAAATCAGCTTAGCGGAACATACAAATTCTTGCAGGGAATGTCAAGTATCTTTTGATGCTCATAGATTAAAATGAAAAAGACAGTCAGTGATGGCGACTGTCTTGCCCATTTCCAGATTCGATTCCGCAGTGCTTGAAGAATGTTGGTTTGAAAGCTATTTCTTCTCCGTGATGCGAGCTGCTTTGCCAGTGAGGTTCCGGAGATAGTACAGCTTGGCGCGACGCACTCTGCCGGATTTGAGCTTGACTATCTTCTCGACGTTGGGAGAGTGCAGTGGGAAAATTCGCTCCACACCAATGCCATTTGATATTTTGCGCACGGTAAAGGTCGCGTTAATACCCTCGCCCTTTCTTTTAATCACCACGCCTTCAAAAACCTGCACGCGCTCCTT
>DASWHH010000624.1:0-1880 GCA_036398295.1 bacterium | reverse complement strand
GTGCCGCGATGCGACTTGACGCGATAGCCGACGGAGATAATCACATCGAGGTTGTAGAAATCGACCTCGCGCGTAACTCTCCGTTTTCCTTCGGTTTGAACTATTCGGAATTTCCGAATAGTTGGCTCTTCATCAAGCTCGCCTTCTTCATAAATGTTCTTGATATGCTCATTAATGGTGGGAACGTTTCTCTGAAACAACTCCGCCATTTGCGCCTGGGTCAGCCAAACGGTCTCGTCTTGCAATTTGACCTGAATTTGGGTTTTACCGCCTTCCGCACGGTAAAGCAGGATTTGGCTTTCGTTTGACATATTCAACCACCCGAATTTTAATTTTGCCTATGCTGCGAAAACCTGCCGCCTTCGCCGAGCTTGGCGAGGATTTTGTAGTGGAGGATGGTTTGGCCGATCACTTTATTCTCACAAATTAATCTAACAATTGTAAGCTTCTAACTGGGATAACAGAGTGCTTTATTTCTGCCGGAATTTTCAAAATAATCGTCAAGCATGAAAATTCGGATTGACATTCCGAATTTTCATGGTAAATTACGCCATGATTGATAGGCCAGAATACATAAATCGCTTGACGATTGCAATCAAGCGCTCACCAATTACGGCGCTGCTGGGTCCCCGACAATGCGGCAAAACAACATTGGCCCGGATGATTGCCCAGGATCGCGAGGCAACTTACTTCGATCTCGAATCACAGGAAGATTTGGCCCGGCTGCAAAACCCCGAGCTTGCACTCTCCTCAGTGCAAAATCTCATCATCATCGACGAAATACAGCAGATGCCGGAACTATTCAATACACTGCGCGTGCTTGTCGATCGCGAGCCTGCGTCGCGGCGCTTTTTGATTCTCGGCAGCGCCTCGCCGACAGTGGTTCGGAGCGTTTCCGAGTCGCTCGCCGGTCGCGTCGAGTTTGTCGACCTGGCCGGATTCAACCTGCTCGAACTCGGGGCTGAAGCTGCCACAGCGCTGTGGGTGCGTGGCGGTTTTCCACGATCCTTTCTCGCTGACAACGATGAAGACAGCTTTGCCTGGCGAGAAGGCTTTGTGCGAACGTTTCTTGAAAGAGACCTCCCGCAACTCGGCATTTCATTTCCGCCGCTGGCGATGCGGCGTTTCTGGACCATGCTGGCGCACTATCACGGACAAATCTGGAACGCGTCAGAGCTTGCCAGGTCTATGGGCGCCAATGACAAGACCGTTCGCAGCTATCTCGACTTGTTGACCGGCACGTACATGGTTCGCCAGTTGCAGCCCTGGCACGAGAACGTCGGCAAACGCCAGGTGAAAGCGCCGAAGATTTACCTGCGAGATACCGGTCTTCTACACAGTTTGCTCACGCTGCCAAATCATCACGCGCTGACAGCACACCCAAGAATGGGCGCTTCATGGGAAGGATTTGTGCTCGAGCAAATCATGCTGGCCTTGCAACTCGAAACTGCTTACTTCTGGGCGACGCATCAGGGCACTGAAATCGATCTCTTTTTTATTCGCGCCGGCAAGCGTTTCGGCATCGAGGTCAAGTATAGCGAAAGCCCAAAGATCACGCGCTCCGCTCACATCGCGATGAAGGATCTCAACCTGACACACTTATGGTTCGTCTACCCCGGCAACCACAGCTACCCGATTGACGAAAAAATCAGCGCCATCCCGCTTGCCTCACTCTCCCAGCTCAAAGAGCAGGTTGAGCACTTGTGTGAATGAGTTTTCTTACTCTCGACCCACCAGCAGCCCGACCCAATCACCGGTTCTTCTCCTGCATCTTGCGTTTCACTTCCTCAAACCAGTTCTGCACCACAATCAAGTGCTGGAACCGCTGCTCCTTTTCACTCTCCAATTGCCGGGCCAAAAACCGCTGGCCGTCTTTGGAC
>DASWHH010000623.1:0-7388 GCA_036398295.1 bacterium | reverse complement strand
TTGCCATTTCTTGTTCGCTTCATAAATCTTTCGCTCTCAGTGCCCTCCGTGCCTCTGTGGTAGTTTTACTGTCCTTACCCAAAAACCGACTCGCTTGGTTGGGCCTCAAAACTATGCAAATTACTTTTCGTGTAATTCGTGAAATTCGTGGTTACTAAATGGGCTGGCTCTCGATTCTCCCTCCTCTAATCGCGATCATTTTAGCCATCTGGACGAAGCAGGTTTTCATCTCCCTTTTCTTCGGCATCTGGCTGGGATGGACCATCCTTGGCAACGGCAACCCGCTTGCAGGCCTGGCCGAGGCGCTGGAATGCTGCATCCGGGTTTTTCGCGACGGCGGCAACACCAAGGTCATCGCCTTCAGCGCCATGGTGGGCGCGCTCATCGCTTTCACCCAATATTCCGGCGGCGTGCAAGGATTCATCGATTGGATATTGGGTAAAGGTCTGGTGAAATCCCGGCGCAGCGCCGGACTCCTGGCTTTCCTGATTGGCCTGGCGATTTTTGTCGAATCCAGCATCACCTGCTTAGTTACGGGCGCCATCTCCCGCCCCATTTTTGACAAGCTTAAAATCTCGCGGGAAAAATTGGCGTACATTTGCGATTCGACCTCCGCCCCGGTATGCATCATGATTCCCTTAAATGGCTGGGGGGCATTTGTGATGGGGTTGCTGGCAGCGCAAAGTATTGAGCAGCCTTTCATCACCTTATTACGATCGCTGGCATTTAATTTTTATGCTATCCTCGCGATCGCTGTTGTTTTATTGGTGGTTCTGACTGGCAAAGACATTGGACCGATGGCCGCTGCTGAAAAACGCGCACGCCAGGAAGGCAAAGTGCTGCGCGATGGCGCCGAACCGGTTGTGTCCACCGAGATCATCGCCATTGATCCAAAACCCGGCGTCCCCTATCGTGCCATTAACATGCTGCTTCCCATCGCCGTCATGGTTTTGATGATGCCCGTGGGATTGCTGATCACTGGCAATGGCGACTTCATGAAAGGATCGGGCTCCACTTCAGTTTTTTGGGCCGTGCTGGCGGCAATTTTGACCGGCGGCTTGCTCTACCGTTTGCAGGGAATTATGAAACTGCGGGAGCTGGTCGACCTCTTCTTTAAGGGTTTGGGAGGGTTGATGCCGCTGGCGCTCTTGATGATGCTGGCCTTCGCTATTGGCGATACCTGTAAAGAATTAGGCACCGGACCTTTTGTAGCAAACCTGGCGCGCGCCTGGTTAAACCCCGGATTCGTTCCGGCGATTTTGTTTGTGGTCTCCTGTTTCATAGCCTTCTCCACTGGCACCTCCTGGGGCACCTTTGCAATCATGATCCCGATTGGCATTCCGATGGTGGGCTTAATGGATGCCAATCTCTATCTTACCACCGCCGCCATCCTCGGCGGCGGAGTTTTTGGCGACCATTGTTCGCCCATCTCCGACACCACCATCATCGCCTCCATGGCCTCCGCCTCCGATCACATCGACCACGTACGAACCCAGCTGCCGTATGCCTTGCTCGCCGCTGCTGCCGCGCTTATGCTTTATTTGACAATTGGTATTTTGTCTTGAACTTACCTGTTCGAGAATCTAAAAGATTTTCTTTGCAATTCACTCGTTTTACTTTTATATTTCCGCTGGTTTTCTTAAGCCGTCTTAAGAGTCTTTAATTTAACTATTTTAGGAGCCAGGTGTAAAGCTATGAAATCCCAATTGTTGGAAGAAAGCCTGCAACGTGATATCGATCAAATTAAGGATAAAGTGATGGAAATGGCTGGCCTGGCAGAAACCGCGCTCCGCACCAGCTTACAGGCCATCAATGAGAAAAACCAACAGCTGGCCTACTCGGTAATCTTGCGCGACCGCTATATAGACGAGCTGGAGAAGGAGTTGGATTTGCTCTGCCAGAAGTTTCTGGTGCGTCATCAACCCGCGGCCGGACATTTACGCTTCGTTTACGCAACCATAAAAATTAACAATGAGTTAGAGCGCATCGGCGATTACGCCGAAAGCATCGCCCGTCATTTTCTGGATCTGTGCGCCATGGAGCCCTTTCCCAATTACAAAAGATTTGTGGAAATTGCCAACCTTTCCATTCCCATGCTGCGAAATGCCATGCAGGCTTTCGTGGATCAAAACATGGATCTCGCCAACGCCACGATTGAGTTGGAAGAAAAAGTGGATGACCTGCGTTACAGCGTAACCCAGGATTTGGCGCGCCTGCGAGACAGCGGTCAAATAACCTCGGAAGCGTTGGCGCCGCTGACCATCATCGCCAGCCGATTCGAAAGAGTGGCTGACCAGGCTTGCAACATCTGCGAAGAAGTTTTGTTCATGGGTACCGGTCAGAACATTAAGCACGAAGGTGTCGATATTTTCAGGGTGCTGTTTGTGGACGCCACCAACTCCTGTGTGAGCCAGATGGCTGAGGGAATCGGCAAATCTCTGGGTTTGGATAGTGTCATATTCAATAGTGCAGGAATTGCCCCCGAACCGATAGATTCGCGAACCGTGCGTTTCTTGTCAGAAAAAGGCATCGATATTTCAAAGCAAAATTCCAAATACTTGAATGAAATACCAGAACCGGAAGCCTACCAGGTTATCATTTCGTTGAGTAAAGAAGCTGACATCGCCTTCCCGGCGCCGCCAACCAAAACCGTCAGTATCAGCTGGCACATTGGTGATCCGTCAAAACTGAAAGGGACCGAACAGAAAATCCACGCGGCATACGAGAAAACCTATGATTATCTTGACAAGAACATCCGCAGTCTTATTGACGCCGTTTTAATCGATGAAAAGGAGGAGAAAAAAAATGTTTCGTAAATTCAGGCCCAAATTGTTGGTTCTCATTCTTAGTCTTCTGGTCGTGTTTGTCGGCTGTGGCAAAAAAAACGAAACCGGTGATACCGGGGCCATGGAAACCGACAAGCTGGTCATTCAAAACGCTGGTTCCGATACCATGGTCAACCTGGCGCAGGCCTGGGCGGAACAGTATGCGAAGATTGCGCCTAATGTCTCGGTGGAGGTTTCGGGAGGCGGATCGGGCACCGGCATCGCGGCGCTCATCAACGGCACGGTCGACTTGGCTAATAGCAGCCGCAAAATCGAACCTGAAGAAGCGCAAAAAGCATTGCAGCATAATGGCGAGGAACCGCAAGAGTTCGTCGTGGGCTACGATGCCCTGGCCGTCTACGTCCACAAAGACAATCCGTTGAATGAGATCACCATTGAGCAACTGGCCGACATCTACGGCGAAGGCGGTTCCATCACCAAATGGTCGCAACTGGGCATTCAACACTCCGGCTGCTCAAGTGATGAGATCATTCGTGTCAGCCGCCAGTCCAATTCCGGCACTTACCACTACTTTCGCGAAGCTTTGTTGGGCACCGCCGATTTCAGACTCGGCTCGCGGGATTTACATGGCTCCAAGGATGTCGTCGAGTTGATAGCCAAGACCCCCTGTGCCATCGGTTACAGCGGCATGGGCTATGCGATTCCCGAAGTAAAAATGCTCAAAGTTGCCAGGACTCAGGCGGATCCTTATTTCGCACCTTCCATTGAAACCACTCTCAACAGCACCTATCCAATCGCGCGGCCCCTCTACATGTACTCGCTCGGCACTCCCAATGAAGTGACCAAGGAGTATTTGGTCTGGATATTCTCAGACGTGGGGCAACGAATTGTCCAGGAAAGCGGCTATGTTCCGCTGCCTGAAGACCAGCGGATGATGCCGTTAGCCTCGCCGGGGGAGTAGCTTGGCAGGCAAAAAAGGTCGCCGGTTAGAAACCAGAGTCGAACCCATAATCGAAGGGCTCATCCGACTTTGCGGCATTAGCGCAATCCTGTTTGTTTTCGGAATCTTCTTCTTTGTCTTTCGCGAAGGCGCTGGCTTCCTTTTTGGCGGGTTTGACTTCAAAGAATTTCTCACCAGCCCGGAATGGTACCCCTCGTCCATGAGCAACAAACGCTATGGAGTGCTTGCTCTCATTGCCGGCACAGCGAGCGTTACGATCACTTCCATGTTTATCGCCGTTCCCTTCGGACTTGGCGCCGCCATTTTCGTATCGGAATTCTGCGGCCCGAGGCTCAAAGAGACCTTCAAAATCGTGATTGAACTGCTGGCGGCCATCCCGTCGGTCGTATGGGGGTTTATCGGATTAACCGTGATGAATCAGCTCATCATTCGCCTCTTCGACGCCCCCATCGGCTTGACTGTTCTCAATGGCAGCATCATACTGGCCCTGATGAGTGTCCCCATCATCGTCTCCATTGGTGAAGATGCGCTCAAAGCCGTTGCGGATTCATACCGCGAAGCGGCTATGGCGCTGGGGGCGACGCGCTGGCAGATTGTTTATCGAGTTCTGCTGCCCGCTGCCAAGAACGGTCTGCTCGCTGCCGTTCTGCTCGGCGTTGGGCGCGCTATAGGAGAAACCATGGCCGTGCTGATGGCCACCGGACACGCGGTCAAAATCCCGAGTAGCTTGTTTGACTCGGTTCGGACGCTGACCGCGACGATTGCCGCCGAGCTGGGCGAGGCGCCCGTGAATTCCGAACATTACCAGGTTTTGTTTATCATTGGAATCCTGCTGTTCTCGATTACCTTTGTGGTTAATCTATTGTCCGATCTCATCGTGAAAGGCATTCGAGGCAAATCACAATAGAAAAAACTCAACTGTCAGAACCGACTCATGAACCTTGATATCAAATCGTTGCCAGCTCAGCAACTCGATTCTCAGAAGCTCTTCACCGAAACGGCACAAGGGCGGCGGAAAAAGATTACTGAGAATATCGCCAAGTATGTTTTCTTCTCGATGGCGTTGCTCATGATCATCCCTTTGCTTTTGATCGTCGAGTATTTGTTCTTCAAAGCCTTGCCGGTCTTGTCGCTCGATTTCCTGTTGAGCAACCCGATTCGCGGGATGCGCGCCGGCGGCATCTGGGCGCCCCTGCTGGGCACCATTTACCTCGTGCTCATTTCCCTGGCCGTGGCCGCTCCGATTGGGGTGATGGCAGCCATCTATCTTAATGAATATGCTCGCGACAACTGGATTACCCGTATCGTCAATCTGGCGGTGGTGAATCTGGCTGGCGTACCGAGCATCGTTCATGCCCTGTTCGGCCTGGGCGCTTTTGTCTTGTTTGCTGGCATTGGCCGGTCGATTCTAGCGGCCTCGTTGACGCTCGCTATCATGACCTTACCGGTAATCATCGCCAGCACCAAAGAGGCACTCTCCGCCGTCCCCATGGCTTTTCGTGAAGCCTGCTGGAATGTTGGCGCCACCCGTTTGCAGACCATTCGCACCATCGTTCTGCCTAACTCCATCAGTGGCATCCTCACCGGCATTATCTTGCAGGTTTCTCGCGCCGCCGGTGAAACCGCGCCTATCATGTTTACGGGCGCAGTGTTTTACAAAGCTATTTCTGAAGGCGACATTTTGGCTTACGGCCTTTTCGATCAATGCATGGCACTTTCCATGCACCTGTTCACTATTTCCACACAGGTCCCCAACGTACCCGAAGCTCTAGCCTATGGTACGGCGATTGTGCTGCTGGCGACGGTTCTGCTGGTCAACACGCTGGCGATTGTATTCCGGGTTTATCTGCGTGCCAGAAAAAGATGGTAACCGAAGGCACATTCGAATCTGCCATGCGCTCAAATTCTCAATCAAAGGTGACGGAACGGGAACATCGTCTATGAATTCTTCTCCCACAAAAATCGAGATCAGCGACCTGGTTGTAACCTATGCCAATAAGCAAGCGCTCAAAGGGATAACCCTCGATGTCTTCACCAACGAGATTCTTGCGGTGATTGGCCCGGCGCAATCGGGCAAAACCACGCTCCTCAAAGTGATCAATCGCACTATTGAGTTTACTCCCGATGCCAGAGTTCAGGGCACGGTGGCCATAGATGGCGAAGACGTTTCGCAAATCAAAAATGTTTATGAGCTCAGGCGTAAGATTGGCATGGTCTTTCCCTTGCCGGTGGGGCTGCCGCTTTCAATTTATGATAATGTTGCTTTTGCCCCGCGTGCCGCCGGCATTCGCGATCGCGCTGAGCTGGATGAGCTGGTCGAGCGTTGTCTGCGCCAGGCGGCGCTGTGGGATGAAGTGAAAGACCGGTTGAATAGTCTCGGCACCAGACTCTCGGGCGGGCAGCAGCAGCGACTCACGATCGCGCGCGCGCTTTCTCATCAACCGGAAATCCTGTGCCTCGATGAATTCTCGATTGCCGTAGACCCGGTCACTACCATGCGCATCGAAGACGTTCTCAAAGAGCTGCGATCCGCCATTACCATCATCCTCGTCACCAACCTGGTGCAACAGGCGCGGCGACTGGCAGATCGCACCGCTTTTCTGATGAATGGTCAACTGATCGAAATCGCCACGAATGACGTGATCTTTTCCGATAACCCCGGTAGTAAAATGACCTATGAATATGTGAATGGAAGTTTTGGATGAACGCAAAGAGAACTCATAGTATCGAAACCAACCACCTCAATCTCTGGTATGGCAGTTTTCAGGCGTTGATCAACGTGAGCGTGAGAATCCAGCATGGCATAATCACCTCGCTAATCGGACCCTCGGGGTGCGGGAAAACCACATTGCTGCGCTGTTTCAATCGCGTCAACGAACGCTACGGCAATGTGACCACCACCGGTGAAATCAAGCTGCTTGGAAAAAACATTTACGATCCGGACGTTTCCCTCACGGAGCTGCGCAAAGCCGTGGGGATGGTTTTCCAACGTCCCAATCCTTTGCCGATTTCAGTTTATGAAAACATCATCTTCGGCCTGAGAATCCACTCCAGCTACGGCTCCATCAAAAAATCCGAAACCGATGCTATGGTGGAACAGGCCTTGAAAGAAGTTTTTCTCTGGGAGGATTTGCAGGACAAGCTCAATGTCAAGGCGACCACCCTGCAGCTCGAGCAGCAACAAAAGCTGTGCATTGCCAGGCTTCTACCATTAAAGCCGCAAATCATTCTCATGGACGAGCCTTGCTCGGCCCTGGATGCCGAGGCCACCAGCACCGTCGAAGACTTGATGCTTAGCCTGGCCGGTCGTTACACCATCCTGATTGTGACACACAACATGGCCCAGGCCCGCCGCATCAGCGACGAGTGCATTTTCATGCTGTTGGGAGAACTCATCGAGCACAGTCCCACCGAAGATCTTTTTATCACGCCCAGGAATCCTAAAACCGCGGAGTATATCGAAGGGCGATACGGATGATTCTTGGTGTACGCCCAAACAATCGTTCCGAGCACATTTACCAGCGCTGCAGCAGCCAATGAGAAACCTGAATTCCCGATAACCGGGATGGGGGAATGAAGTTCCGCGTTTTTCTCTTCAAGCACCAGGGGATTGTGAAATAAAGGCAAGGTCGAGGTGGAGG
>DASWHH010000622.1:0-3766 GCA_036398295.1 bacterium | reverse complement strand
CCGGCGCCCGTTCTTTGCGCGAAGCGGATCGCCTGCCCGCGCAGGCGGGGTATCCGACAAAACCAGCGTCGATTCCAGCGCCAGCAGCAGCGCGGTCATGTCGCCGATCGGCGAGGCGTTGATGATGTTGCCGCCAAGCGTGGCGCGATTGCGTATCTGCCACGAGGCGTTGAGATGCATATACTCTTTGATGCTCGGAATCAACTTCATGATGCCGGGGTGGTCCGCGAATTCCTCAAAGGTCGTCAGGGCACCCAACCGTACTTTGCTATTTTTGATGGCGATGCCTCTCATCTCAGGATGCAAATTCAAAACATTCACTCGTGAGTCCGGAATCGTGTCTCCCCTTTGCACGTAGAGGTCAGTCCCGCCGGCGATGAAGTGATCGATCTTCCCGTTTTTGAATCGGATCTTCTGGATTTTTTTCAGTCGCGTCGGGATGGATTTGAAATACTCCGGAACAGCATGGGCACGAATTAGCTCGGCCACGGTTGCTTTTGACCTGGCACGTTTCGCAAATGCTGAACGGTTGCCAAACTGCTCGATCAAAACCTTACCGGCGCGTTTCAGCGAGCCGTATCCGGTGCAGCGACACAAGTTTCCACCCAGCGCATATTTGATACCCTCGTCGTCGATGGCCGATCCGGCGTTCATTAAATAACCAGTCAACGACACCACAATCCCCGGTGTACAAAATCCGCACTGGCTGCCACCTTCATCGACAATGGCTTGTTGCACGGGCGTGAGCTGCGCCATGTTTAATCCCTCGACGGTGACGAGATGCTTGCCGTGCAACTCACGCAACGGCATCAGACAGGATGTGACGGGTTTGTATTTCACTTTCGTCCCGGCCAGCTCACCCACCAGCACCACGCACGCGCCGCAGTCGCCTTCTTTGCAGCCTTCCTTGGTGCCGACGAGGTGTTCTCTTCGCCGCAGATAATCCAAAACCAACATGCCGGGCGGATCGGCAGTGACGACGTTGCGATCATTCAGGATGAATTGGGTGGTCTGGGACATGGAGCGCTCCTCCATCGGGGATTGCAGGTTTGGCTACGGCTTGAGACAGCCTGTACTTCGGCGAATTGAGGTAATTTTAGCGACAATATACCACGCTCACTCTGGAATTGCAACAAAAAACTCTGAGCGTGAATGTTGCATTTAGCCGCGATTTAAATTACCTTCAACCCAAGAGTTTATGAGGAAAATGAATCATGCCCATCCTTCTGAAATCCACCAAAATGTTGGAGGCGCAAATCGACGAGTTTCTTAATGCCGTGAGCCAGGGCACGATTGTATTCCAAAAGGCCATCAAAGACTATCTCCACAACGATCGCGAAAAATTGGCAGGCGATCTCGTCACCATCAGCCAGCTCGAAAATCGCGCCGACGAGCTCCGCCGCACGATCGAGAATCAGCTTTATAGCCACTCACTGATTCCCGAACACCGCGGTGATGTGCTCGGCTTACTCGAAAGCATGGATAACGTCATCGACACTGCTAAACATCTGCTCATCCAATTCTCGGTTGAATCGCCGGATATTCAGATGGTATTGGTAAAAGATTTTCTTGATCTCACGGAGCAATCGGCTCAAGCCGCGGAGTCGATAGTGATGTCGGCGAGGGCATTCTTCCGTGAAGTAGGGGCCGTCAAAGATCACCTGCACAAGGTTTATTTCTATGAAAAAGAAGCAGACAAAATAGCCGAGAACCTGAAACGGCAGATATTCAGCCTCAAAATTGATCTGGCCAGGAAGATGCACCTCGCTTCTTTTGTGCAGCACGTGGATTCCATCGCCGATCGCGCCGAGGCCGTCGCCGATCGACTTTCCATTTACGCCATCAAGCGCATTTTCTGAACGAACTATGACAAAATCGACTTTACTATCTGCGCCCGAATAACCCTGAAGCTATTGGCGATTGCAAGGGCCCATTGATCCATTAATCCAACAATCCACCAATCCATTTCAGGCATATTAAGCTAAGTACGAGTAACTATGATCCCGTTCTTCCTCTCGAGCGGACTTTTCCTGGGCTGGTCGCTGGGAGCCAATGACGCTGCCAACGTATTCGGCACAGCTGTTGGCTCGAAGATGATGCGTTTTCGGACCGCTGCTCTAATTTGCAGCATCTTCGTAATTGTCGGCGCGGTCGCCAGCGGGGCCGGCGTTACCGAAACCTTAGGCGCCCTCGGGGAAATCCATGCCCTCGCCGGTGCGTTTATGGTTGCCGCAGCTGCCGGTTTCTCTGTTTTCTGGATGTCCAGGCTCAAGCTACCAGTGTCGACGTCGCATGCGATCGTAGGCGCAATTGTAGGTTGGAACATCTACACCGGCTCTAACACCAATCCGCAGATTCTTTACAAAATCCTGTCCACCTGGATTCTCTGTCCAATTCTCGCAGCGGCATTTGCTGTAATTCTGTTCTGGCTATTTCGCTTTTTTTTCAACCGTGTCAGGATTCACTTGCTCGAGTTAGATTTGTACACCCGGCTCGGACTATTTCTCGTCGGCGCCTTCGGCGCCTACAGTTTGGGCGCCAACAACATTGCCAATGTCATGGGCGTGTTCGTTTCGGTATCGCCTTTCCGGGAGGTTGAACTGTTCGGGCTGATCCCGTTCAGTGGTCGCCAGCAGCTCTTTTTCATTGGCGGTGTTGCCATTGCTATTGGAGTCTACACCTATTCCGAAAGAGTCATGCACACAGTAGGCGGCAGCCTGTTTCGTCTCTCCCCCGAAGCGGCGCTGATTGTGGTACTGGCCCACTCACTGGTCTTGTTTCTTTTTTCATCGAAGGAATTGGCACAACTTTTCATCTCCATTGGATTGCCGCCCGTCCCGCTGGTGCCAGTTTCCAGCACACAAGCGGTTGTCGGAGCCATTCTGGGAATTGGCTTGTTGAAAAATGCGCGCAACATCAATTATAAAATGCTGAGAGAAATCGCCACCGGATGGGTGGTAACGCCATTGGTGGCGGGGATCGTCGCTTTCATTGGGCTATTCTTTTTAGAAAATGTGTTTATGCAATTTGTAATTTGATTTTTGTCTTTGGGAGTTTTTTAAATCTGCCAAAGAACAGCAGAATTTGGCTGTTTCAGGCACTTGGGTCCAAATTCAAAACTAAAGGCTTGCGATTGAAACCGCATTGCCTATCTTCCCGTGCGCGACGCTTCTTACTGATAAAAAAGATGAGTGCAAAACCGAACTATCGAAGACTTTTCGTTCACTTCTTGATGTTAAGCTGTACAGCCTGCAGTCCATCCAATCGTTCCGAATCCGACAGCTTCAGTGAATGGGCGTTGCAGGGTAAGCAGGTGTTCGAGCACCGGCGCTGTTCCGCCTGTCATACTCAAGATGAATCCCGGGGCCATGCAACGGCGCCGGACTTATCTCACCCCTTCCTCGCCAATAACGACATCCTGGTGAAGATACATTTGAAGTTTGTGGAACGATCGGCCATGCCACCCATCAAGTTGAGCGATGAAGAGATCCGCCTGCTGAGCTACTATGTTGCCGGCCTCCATGCCGACAAGCACGCCACTGTTTCCATAGATAAGGCCGACGCGCGCTGTCCGGTGTGCCACGCGCCAGTTCTAATTGCTGAAGCCGTACAGGCTAACCTTCATGTTGACTATCTGGGCGAGGATTTCTACTTTGAATGCCGGGAATGCCTCGATGCGTTCCTGCGAGTGCCTGAGGCGTTTTTTTGAGAATAGCCCGGACGCACCGTAGCGGGCTGTTTTCGCCAAATCAATCGCTGCTCAAAT
>DASWHH010000621.1:0-2937 GCA_036398295.1 bacterium | reverse complement strand
GCCGCCAATTTGAAAAGCCAATACGCCTCGATCACTTCCAATCCTTTATTCATCAAGGTCGCCGAGTCGATGGTGACCTTTTTGCCCATGTGCCAATTGGGATGATTGAGCGCCTGGTCGACGGTGACCTGTGGGAAATCGCGAAATTCACGCTTGCGAAAGGGCCCACCCGACGCCGTTAAAATCACCGCCGCGACGGTTTCAGGCGTTTCGCCGGCGAGGCACTGCAACAGCGCGCTGTGCTCGCTGTCGATGGGAATGATTTCCGCACCGGTTTCAGCGGCCAGCGCCATCACAAACTGCCCGCCGATGACCAATGACTCCTTGTTTGCCAGCGCTACCCGGCACTGGCGTCTCAGGGCGTTCAAGGTGGGCCGCAGCCCCGCGGCGCCCACCAGCGCGTTGACGACGATATCCACGTCCTCCCGCCGGCTGATCTCTAAGAGTCCCGCAAATCCCACCAACAGCTCCACATTCAGATTCTTAAATTGCGGCGCATAGCTGGCGATTTCCGTTTCCCGCAGCACCGCCACTGCTTTCGGTCGAAATCTTTTTGCCTGTTCCAACAAGCGCTCGACATTGCCGTTGGTGGTCAGATACTGTACCTGAAAACTCTGGCGATGTTGTTCTATAACATTGAGACAATTTCTGCCAATCGACCCCGTAGAACCGAGAATGGCGACGCGTTTCATAAACCTCTTTACCTGATGCTAATTCCCAATCCCAGCGCGATGCTGTTAAACTCACCGATATTGTAGGCGCCGTTGACGTGCACCAGCGGCAAGACGTTAAACTTCAAGCCCAGCGTCAGGTGTGGTTCGGTGTTGGTGAAGCTGTCGCCGTTTAAGAACTGATCGTGCAATTTCAAACGCGTGATGTCAACGCCGGCTCCGACAAAGAAAGTGAAAATTGGCAGCGAATGGCTGGCCACCGCCTTGAAGCTCAACGTGCCGACGGTACCGAAATCAAATTCTTCCGGCACGATCACCGCATGATAGGCGCCCATCAACGTGACATGGGGAACACCGAGGCGCTGTAGCAGGCCGTATTTAAGACCGCCGCCAACTAAGGTGATGCCGCCGCGACTGTCAGCCGCCCGTGGAGGACTCACATTCAGATCCTGATTCGCGCCCATTGGAAAATAAAAAAAACGGCCAAACAACTCTAAGTTGGCGGGCAAGCCGATGCTGCCGTGCAGAAAGGCCAGCCCGACCAGGTTCTCCTCGGAGAAAACCGGCAGATCGTTAAATTTTTCCGGAACGTTGGCGACGACTCCGCGCAGGCCAACGTCGATGCCGGCGGCGTTATGGAGGTCGGCGGTATGAAACATGCCGCCGCCAACTATCGAGTTGAAGAATTTTAGAATGGCATCAACTTCATCTTCAATTACTTGATTTTGCAGGCCGTCAAATTGAAAATACTGCGCGTGGGAGTTGGGGATACGAAAGCCGAAAACACCAGCGACAACAAGGAAAACCCACAGGGAACGCTTCATAACCTCCTCCATAAGTCAGAGTAATTTGTTTTGAGTTTATTTATGATCTCCAGTTCTGCGGCGCTGAGAGCGGTGGCCTCAAAACCAATTTTAAAATACCGTTCAAAGCCGCTTTTCACGCAAAGTGCGATCTCTTCGTAAGCCACATCTCGGTTTAGCACCGCTTCAATGCACGTGGTTTTGTTTTGCAATTGTTCTCGCACCGATAGCCCTTGACCATTTTTCCGACCGGTTAAAAATTCGACCAAATCCAGATGTTGTCGGCCGATGATGAGCGAGCCATGCTGCAATAGTGCGCTATCAAACCGCCGCTGCGCGCTGCCCACCAGTTTTTTGTTTTGAAAGTGAATTTCATAGCGCGCCGACGACGCAAAACACGCAAACTGGTGGCGATAGGTTGCGAACTCGTCATCCGCTTGCGGCCGCTTTTCGATAGTAGCCGGGAGTCCAGCCAACCGCAAACCGGTGACCAGCGCTGAGCTGATTTCATTGTACACTTCAAGACTGGATTTCGTGAACCACGGGTGCGCCTTGGGGATGATTGCACTGTATGTCAGCTCGTGAGCGTGAAAAATGGCACGCCCTCCAGTAGGCCGGCGAACCACGCCGACCCCGGCGTGCCGGCAGCGGTCAACATCAATTTCTGCCAGATCCTGATGGTGACCGATTGAAATCGTAAAGGGCTGCCAGCGATACAGGCGCAAAACCGGGTTTGTGGCAGAAGTGCTGCGGGCCAGTCCTTCGTCAACGGCCATGTTGAAAGCGCCCCCGGCAGCCCCGGTGTCGAGGAATCGCCATGTGTCTAACTGCAAGTCCAATGTTCTGCGGTTGTTTATCTCAGGTTATCTTAGGTTATAATCAATAGTACTTTATTCTTTGTCAACCAGCGCTGCGGATAGTTCTGCTTCGCAAACCAGGACACCGTCGACAAAGGCCTTACCCGTCATCTTGCAGATGGGGGCGCGAAATTTTACCATCTGCAATTCAAAGCGCAACTGATCGCCGGGACGCACCGGCTTGCGGAATTTGGCATTCTCGATCCCGGTGAAGTACATCAATTTTTCACCCGTGTTGGTGTTGCTGTTCATTAGCATGACGCCGCCGGTTTGTGCCATGGCTTCGATGATCAACACGCCGGGCATGATGGGATGTCCTGGAAAATGGCCGGGGAAAAACGGTTCGTTTTGCGTGACGTTTTTGATTCCCACCGCCCGTTGCATGGGTACCAGATCGATGATTTTGTCGACCAGTAGAAACGGATAACGGTGGGGCAACACTTTCTGAATAGCAATGGCATCCAGCGTTGTGGATTCCGACGGTTTTTCCATCCGCGCTCCCAAAATTCGTTGATCATTTATGACTAAAAATAGGGCGGAAAAGCGTGGAAAGCAAGCAATTGTTTTGGCAAGTTGGCTTGAAAAAGGAGGTGCCAACCAGTCGGA
>DASWHH010000620.1:0-11315 GCA_036398295.1 bacterium | reverse complement strand
AAATTCCGGTGGGCAGTTACACGCTGGTGGTGCACTACATCGGTTATAAGCCGTTCAAGCAGGGAATTGTCTTGTCTGCGGGCGATCAAAAAACCGTCACCGTGCGGTTGGAGCGCGACGACATCGAGATGCAAACGGTGGTGGTAACCGGCGCGGCCATCCCGGAAGCCCAGAAACTTTTCGAGAAACCGGTTTCACAAATGGAATTGACGCCGCGGCAGCTCCGGCAAATTCCCCAGGTGGCCGAAACCGATTTGCTGCGTTCGCTGCAGACGTTGCCGGGAATTTTGCCGGTGTCGGATTTCTCATCGGCGCTCTATGTGCGCGGGGGCACGCCGGACCAGAACCTCTATCTAATGGACGGCACCGACGTCTACAACCCCGAACACGCCTTCGGACTCTTTTCAACGTTTAACACCGACGCTATCAAAAAAGTCGATCTCTCAAAGGGGGGATTTGGCGCCCAACACGGCGGTCGCCTTTCGTCCATTCTAAGTGTCACCAACCTCGACGGCAATCGCGAAGAATTCGAGGGCACCGCCTCAATCAGTTTGTTGAGCGCCAAAAGCACCCTGCAAATGCCGCTTGGTAGCATCGGTTCAATTTCCGGTTCCATCCGCCGCACCTATTTCGACAAAACCATCGCCAAAGCCATCGACGATGTTCCGAATTATTATTTTTATGACGGCAATCTGAAGGCTTTTCTGGATCTTTCGCCGAAGAACAAGCTCACTCTCAGTTTCTACACCAGCAAGGATGTGTTGGACTTCACCTTCAACGACAACGTTGCCGATCAAGCGGGATTCACTTACGACTGGGGTAACCTCACCACCAGCCTGCGCTGGACTACTATCTTTTCGCCGCGGCTCTTCGCCAACTTCTGGATTACCGGCAGCCGCTTCGACTCCGATTTCGATTTCGGCGATACCGTGGAGTTTACCGAAAAGAATTACATTGCAGATGTTGCCTTCAAAGGCAATCTCGAATTTCACCATTCAAAAGAAGTCACCACCAATTTTGGTTTCGAGCAAAAGAATCTCGATCTCACCTTTCAGCAGACTTTTCCCGGCGGCAAAGTAGACATCGATTTAGAGCCGAGATATTATGCCGCTTATTTACAGAGCAACTGGCAGCCCACTCAGCGCTGGGATATCGAAGCCGGCGTGCGCTATAGCTATTTTGACTCCGACAAAAACTATCACAACCTGCTGCCGAGATTGGCGGTCAAATACCGGGTCAACGATGGCCTGACCATCAAAACCGCGGGGGGATTGTACGAGCAATACCTGCATCGTATCCCACGGGCGTTTATCGCCGCGATCTGGAGTGCATCGAACCAGTTTCAGAAAGGCTCCACTGCCACTCATGCCATTGTCGGCATTACCAAGGATTTTTCCAATGACCTGCAGCTGGAGTTGGAAACTTACCACAAAACTTACAGCGACATTTACTCATTCAACGACAACCTGCTGGTGGAAATTCAACCCGACCGCTTTGACGATGGCCAGCCGGTTTACACCACCACCAATGGCGTTTTCAATCGCGGCGAGGGCGAAAGCACCGGCCTGGAGATTTTTCTAAGAAAGAACCATGGCGCGGTGACCGGCTGGGCGGGCTACAGCTTGGCTTTTACCAGCTACACCATCGACGGCATCAACCAGGGCGATTCGTTCCCGCCGCGTCATGACCGCACCCACGTCGTCAATCTGGTCGCCAACATCGATTGGAAAAATCTGAAACGGCGCTGGCGAGGCGAGCCGCCGATATTTCACAAATCCAACTGGAAGTTCGGCTGCACTTTTGTTTTTACCAGCGGGCAACCGATCACCTTGCCGGGCTCCGGATATTTTGTCAACAGCTTTCCGGAGAGAGATATACCGGACTTCGAGCTCTTTCCGAGTGTCATCAACGATTTGCGTTTGCCGCCGTACGGCCGGCTCGATATCAGTTTCACCTATGAGCGTCACTTCAAGGGCTGGTCGATTTCCCCCTATCTGCAGATTTTTAACGTGGGCAACCGCAAGAACGTGTGGTTCGTGCAATACGACAACAAGGATGGCGTGCCGGATATCGACGAGCAGTATATGATTCCGATTCTGCCGACTATTGGGGTGAACTTTATGTTCTGACTTGTGTTACTGTGAAAAAAATGGTCTAACGCGCCGAAGGATGTGGCCACTTGATCGAAGGTTTTAACTCCTTCTGAGCGCAGTCCCTTAGAAAGAGGTTGATAAGCTTTTGGTAGGGGATGTCCGTTTCTTCAGCCAGCTTTTTGAAATACTCAATGGTTTCGCTTTCAATGCGAATGGTAATTTGTTTCTTGAGTTTTTTTGTATATGGATTTTTTATTGATTTCGAAAAATCGTAGTGATCACGCATGTTATCTTCTCCGGTTATAGTTTTTTCGTTCACTTTGATTGGCCTTTCTTGCGGAAATAATCCTAATGACTTCATCATTTTCTTTGTAACAATGCACCACAACCAACATACGCAACCTGACGGACAGCCCCATGATGATAAACCGTTCTTCATCGCCCGAATGATCTGGATCCATAATCAAACGAGCATTTTCGTCATAAAAGACCGTCTTCGCTTCTCCAAAAGAGATTTGATGCTTTCGCTGATTGGCCCGATTCTTATTCTCGTCCCATTCAAATCTCATAAAATAATATAATTATTTGAGCAATACGACTCAACATAATTGTAGATCATAACGAAAATATCAAGAAAGGGTAAAACAAATGGTATCGAGCAAAATAATGCGGTGGCTTGCAGTTTTCTCCGCTTTCATTACCGCCTGCGGCGAAGGCACCGTCAACATCACCGATGTTAAGTATCAACCCAAGATCGTCATCGAAGGGATTTTGGTTCCCCAGCAGCTGGCACGAGTGAGGCTGCGGCGTAACTTCCCGCTCGACGCGACCATCGATGAAAACCAAATCATCCTGCAGGATGCGCAGGCAGCGATTCGCGACGCCGGCGGCCAATCCCACCCCCTGCAATTCAACGCCCAAAACAACTATTACGAAGCCCCGGACCTCATTATCAATTATGGTGAAACCTATACCCTCGACGTCTCCGCCACCATCGATGGCCAGCCGCTGTCGGCAACCTCGACGACCACGGTGCCGGCGGCGGGCCTGGAGATACTGGAGGATAAGTCTCTGCTGGGCAGCATGGCCTATCGCCAACGCGATGCCAACGGTGAGGTCATCAATTTCCGGATCACCTTCAATCGCTCGCCGGGCACGACCTACTACGCCGTTTCCTACACCGCCCTCGATGCCGACACAGCGACATTCATTTACGATAACCCGTTCGGCGACGTCAGTGTTGAGGATGTGGTGAAGGACTTCAATGACTTCCGCTATAATTTTGATTGGATTCAGGACACGCCGACAACGCCGGGTGAATCTGCCATCGAAGTGTTTTCATTCTTCACCTGGTTTTATGGCGATTATCGCGCGGTGGTATACGCCGCCGACCGTAATTACCGCGACTTCCTTTCGACCTACAACCAGGTGCAGGAAATCGACGGCAATTTCCACGAGCCGGCCTTTCACTTCGAGGGTGGCGGTGACGGGATCGGTGTGTTTGGCTCAGCCGTGGTGGACACGGCCTATTTTACCGTCCTGAGACCGTAATCTAACGACAGGGCGTGACAACCTTTGAAATCCGATCCATTTCTACTAAAAAGAGGCCCTGATTCATAGCGTGAAGATCCGAATATCGAAATACGAAATACGAAACAAATCCGAAATTCAAATGGTCTAATGCTGCTTTTCCTGTTAGTGCCGAGAAATTACTTTTTTATTCGGTTCTCAAGGCAGAAAAGGCCGTGTCGCATTTGAATTTGACTTCTTTGAATTTGTTTCGTATTTCGATATTCGTATTTCGAATTTCTTCTGTATCTTTTGAAACCCTACCGACTTTTGTAGCGTACCAAAAGCGTCCTGTCATCGAACCAGCTTTCAATTCATCATTTCAATTAACCAAACGCAAGGAGGAAAGAGATGCGTTTACGAAAATCTTTCTTACTCACTCTGATCGGCTTGTTGTGTCTGGCCTCTGTGCTGTTCGCGAATTCTGGTGCAGACACCGGCACGGATGCTGAGATCGACATCCCGTTTCAGAAGTTTGTGCTCGACAACGGGTTGACGCTCATCGTCCACGAGGATCACAAAGCGCCCATCGTGGCGGTGAACGTGTGGTATCACGTCGGCTCCAAAAACGAGAAGTCCGGCAAGACCGGCTTCGCCCACCTGTTCGAGCATCTCATGTTCAACGGCAGCGAGCACTTTGATGACGATTATTTCCAGGCGTTGGAACGCGTCGGCGCCACCGACCTCAACGGTACTACCAACAAAGACCGCACCAACTATTTTCAGAATGTCCCCACCTCGGCGCTCGATCTCGCCCTGTGGATGGAATCGGATCGCATGGGCCATTTACTTGGGGTCGTGACCCAGGAAAGGTTGGATGAACAGCGCGGCGTGGTGCAAAACGAAAAGCGCCAGGGCGAGAACCAACCCTATGGCCGCAAGATCTGGCACGCCATCTCTTACGCCTCCTTTCCGCCGCAGCATCCCTACTCGTGGGAAACCATCGGCGCGATGGAGGATTTGAGCGCCGCCAGTTTGGAAGACGTGCACGAGTGGTTCAAAGAATACTACGGCGCCGCTAACGCCGTGCTGGTGATCGCCGGCGATGTGAAAAGCGACGAAATCAAAAACAAGGTTGAAAAGTACTTTGGTGACATTCCCGCCGGCCCGCCCATCGCTAAACATGACGTGTGGGTACCGAAGCGCACCGGCAAACATCGCCAGATGATGCAGGACCGTGTGCCGCAAGCGCGAATTTACAAAGTGTGGAACATTCCGCAGTGGGGCTCCGGTGAAGGCACCTATCTCGATCTGGTGAGTGACGTTCTGTCTGCCGGCAAAACCTCACGCTTGTACAAACGATTGGTGTACGACGATCAGATCGCTACCGACGTCGCCGCGTTTGTCTGGTTGAATGAAATCGCCGGGCAGTTTGTCATTCAGGCTACGGCGAAACCCGGCGATGATTTGACCAAAGTTGAACAGGCCATCGATGAGGAGTTGGCGCGTTTTCTCAAAACCGGCCCGACGCCAGGTGAGTTGGACCGGGTGAAAACCCAGTACCGCTCCAATTTCATCCGCGGCAGCGAACGGATTGGCGGGTTCGGCGGCAAGTCCGATATCCTGGCTATGAACGAAGTTTATGGGGGCGATGCGGCATTTTACAAAACGACTTTGTCGAGAGTGAAAGACGCCACTGCCCAGAATCTGTTGGCTGGCGCGCAGAACTGGCTTGCCGACGGCGAGTTCATTTTGGAAGTCCATCCATTTCCGGAATACAAGACGGTTGCGTCGGATATCGATCGCTCGGCGCTGCCCACGCCCGGCGATCCGCCGCTGGCCAGATTTCCGGAGCTGCAGCGCGCGACGCTGTCGAACGGACTGAAGATCGTGTTGGCTGAGCGCAATGCGGTGCCGATCATCAATTTCGAGCTTTTGGTTGATGCCGGCTATGCCGCAGATCAATTCTCCCTTCCCGGCGCCGCCGACCTCGCCATGGATATGCTGGACGAGGGCACCAAAACGCGCACCGCGCTGCAAATCAACGAAGAGCTGGCGAACCTCGGCGCGCAACTGCGCACCGGTTCGGACCTCGACGTGAGCAGCGTCTTTTTATCAACTCTCAAATCAAATCTTGACAAATCCCTTAACTTGTACGCGGACGTAATTTTGAATCCGTCGTTTCCAGAAACGGATTTCAAGCGTCTGCAGCAGCAGCAAATCGCCGGCATCAAGCGGGAGAAGACCAATCCTTTTCAAATGGCGCTCCGGGTGTTGCCGCGCCTCATGTACGGAAAAGAGCATGCCTATGGCAATCCCTTCACCGGTTCGGGGTTTGAAGATTCGGTGAGTAAACTCACCCGCGATGGGCTGGCAAAATTTCACGCCACCTGGTTCAGACCCAACAACGCCACCCTGATTGTGACGGGTGCAACCACCCTGGCTGAGATTCAACCGAAACTGGAAAAGCTGTTCAAAACCTGGGCCGCCGGTGATGTGCCGAAGAAGAACATTAGCGACGTGGCGCACCAGCCCAAATCCCTGGTCTATGTCATGGATAAACCGGGCGCCGTACAGTCGGTGATTCTTGCCGGTCATGTTGCACCGCCCAAGTCCGACCCCAACGATATCCCCATCGAAATGATGAACCAGATTTTGGGAGGATCGTTCACTTCGCGTATCAATATGAACCTGCGTGAGAACAAACACTGGTCGTACGGATCCCGCAGTATTATCGCGGATGCGCGTGGCCAGCGCCCGTTCATTGCCTATGCGCCGGTGCAGACCGATAAAACCAAAGAATCGATGGTGGAAATTTCAAAAGAGTTGAATGAAATTTTGGCTACCTGCCCTGCAACCAACGAAGAGTTGGAGAAGGTGCAAAAGAACCGCGTGCTGCGCCTGCCCGGATCCTGGGAAACCGTTGACGAGGTTGGGAATGCCATCAACGACATCGTGCGTTACGGCCTGCCGGATGATTATTATCAAACCTATCCGACGAAAATTAACGCGGTCACATTGGCGGAAATCAGTTCTGCCGCCAGGCAAGTGATCCACCCGCAGAATTTAGTGTGGGTGGTGGTGGGTGACCGCGCCAAAATCGAGACGGGAGTGAAGGAATTGAATTACGGCGAGCTGAGCTATATCGATGGCGATGGGAATGTGATTCAGTAGGCTTTAAAAACGATAGGGCTGTCCAAAAAGTAGAGAAATTGTCACTCTGAGGTTCGACGACATGGGTCGTTTTTTTGGAAAAGACAAATGGGTTGACCAAAGCGTTTTCCATAATTGTCATTTCCTGCCTGCAGCAGGCAGGCGAAGCTGAGCGTAGCGAAGCGAGAAATCTGACGGAGAATGGATTCAGTGAATGCGCTCTCAACTTATTCGTGTTAGAATGTTCTGTGCCCCGCCAGATTTCTCACCCGACAATCGGCAGAGCCGATCCGCTTTTGCGGAAAAACGTCGGGTTCCATTAAATGACAATTCCGATGTCTTTAGAAGCCGAAGAATCTCCATGAGCGGTGCTCAGATCAGGAGATTCTTCGGCAAAAAGCGCCTCAGAATGACAGCTCTTGACACTTTTTGGACAGCCCCTGCTCGATGTTGCCTGCTTAAGATGTTGTCTTCACAAATCGTGGCACGCTGTGTTTAACGGGCTTTATGGTGCGCAGATAATCGTAAATCGCGCCCAAATCTTCTTCGGTCATGCCGCTGAAATAGCTCCACGGCATAATGGTGTTGAACTCGCCTTTGCCCAGCGGGTGCTTTCGTACCGCGTCAATTGAGTACGCCTTGAATACGGATATGAAAGTCTGTTTATCCCAACTGCCAATGCCGGTTTCGACATCCGGGGTGATGTTTTGGGAGACCACCATGTTACCGCTGGGCAGGTGAAACTCATACCCACCGGCGAACTCCATGCCGGCGACGGGTGCGCCTTTTTCCCATTTCGTATGGCATTCTATGCAGGAGGCAACGTTCACCAAATACTTTCCATACTCGACGGTGTTTTTGCGATCCGGAGCATCCTGCCAGACGACCGGCGGCGGGTGCTTGGCATCGCCACTTCAATAGGGATGGCTAACTGGCGTTTCGGCACCTGGTTCTCGACGGGTTTCAAGGTGCGAATATAAGTGATGATTGAGAAGAGATCCTCCTGTGAGAGACTTCGAAACATCATATACGGCATCAACGGGAAGAGGGTCTCGCCGTCTTTATTTACGCCCTGGGTAAGGGCCCTCACCAGGTCCGCATCCGTCCAGTGGCCGATGCCGGCAGGGGTGATATTTCTAGGGTAAAGCGTTCCCGGCATCCCATATTCGGGGCCGAAGCGTTCACCGCCCATGCCTTCGGTGCCCACAGCCGCGGGCGCGGAATAGATATTCCATTCGCGGGTTGAATGGCAGTCGAGGCAAATGGCAACGTGCTTGACTAAGTACTCGCCGCGAGCCAGCCGCTCGGGCGTGGACTTGACCGCAACCCCAGCGGGTTTGTCATGGGAAAATTTGGCCTGGCCAACCCCAAAAAGCATCGCCGTCACCACCGCAATAACAGCCAGAATATTTATCATGCGCACGATGCGTGATTCTCCAAATAGCGGGGAGAGAAGCCTTGCGAAAAATCCTTTTGAAGCTGTGTTTGGGTTCTTCATAAACCTTTCTCCTTTTCGGTTAAAACACCGGCGAGAAAAAACGAGGGATCGGGAAGAAAAGTTGCAGGAAAAAATTTGGTGGCAAATTTTGTCTGAATTATTTAGTATATTGTGAAACTATTGTAAACTTGCTCCGTCAAGCGTCCTCGCTTAACGGGCAGCCACGATAGGCAGGCGAGGACGCCCGCTTGAGTATGACTGGCGGGTCATTTTACAATAGCTTTGTATATTATTTGAGTTGTTTAGATGATGGTTAGCCGCATTAAGGAGAACGAACATGAATGCCGCTGTCAAATCTACTGCCGAGATTTTTGCAATAAATAACAAACTCTACGAGAAGGCCTTCGAGCATTTGGACGAGGAGGCCAGCCGCCGGCAATTTGACCCCGAAACCAACAACGCCATCTGGCTCCTGGGCCATCTGGTAACGGCGCGCCATCAAATGGCCACGCTGGTAGGCTTGCAAGAGGAGATGCCGTGGGGTGGCTTATTCACGAAATCCATCAGCGAGATTGAGCCCGCGCAATACCCGTCGCTGGCTGAGATTAAAGAAACCTGGGGCGGGATTTCCGAGAGGATTATGGAACGACTGCTGAAACTGCGGGACAAAGACCTGGCCGCGCCGTCGCCCGTGCGTTTCCCGACAGAGGAAAACACCATTCGCGCCGGGGTAGTATTTTTAGCCCAGCACGAGTCCTATCACATCGGCCAGCTGAGCTATATTCGGCGATTGTTAAAACAGGAGGGTTTGTTCAAATTGCCGTTTACTATGAAGTAGACTTCAAACGAATTAGATGCCCCTCGCGAAGGGGGGACTCAGTTTACATTCACAATTCACAATTCACCATTCACAATTGCCAATTGTGAATGGCCAATTGTCAATTATCAATTGTCGATCATCGATTTCAATACCCGCGGGAGGTGTTAGGGGTGGGTCATGTTTGACGCCAATTGCGGCGCCTCGGGCTTGATGACATCCATTACTCCAACTCTCCATCACTCCACCACTCCACGTCCAGCCGTTTCCACGTCCCGTTAGTATAAAGATGAAAGCGATGGTGAATCCGCTATTCACGGCGATGATTCTGCTGATCGTTCCTCAGGGTACTGATGATGCCTCGCAGCGCCGCCGGAATATCGGCCGGCATGATGACCACCTTGGAGTTTGGCGAGGTGGAGAGTCCTTTGATAGCTTCGACATATTTCTCGCCCAGCAAAAACATCACCGGCAATTCGTTCGACTGGATGGCCTCCGAAACTTTTTGAATAGCGCGCTGATTGGCATCGGCCAAATACACCGTGGCCTGGGCGTCGCGCTTGGAGGCCTCGAGCCGGCCCTCGGCCTCCAGGATAGCGGCGGCTTTTTGTCCCTCTGCCCGGCTGACGGCGGCCCGGCGAGCTCTTTCTGCCGCAGCTTGCTCTTCCATGGTTTTTTGCATGGTTTCGGATGGTTTGATGTCCTGGATTTCTACGGATTTCAGGGTTATCCCCCAGTCACGAATATCATCCGAAATTCCAACCTTCAATTTTGCCTTAATCGTCTCCCGTGAAGACAGGGCATCATCTAAGTCCATTTCACCAATAATCGAGCGCAGGGAAGTCTGCACCAGGTTCTTAATCGCGAGCAGGTAGTCCTCAACCCCATAAACGGCCTTCTCGGGCCGCTGAATATTCATATAGGCAACCGCATTAGCAAGAATGACAACGTTGTCTTTAGTTATAACCTCTTGAGGAGGAATTTCCAAAACAATGTCTTTAGTTGTAACTTCACGGGCGACTCTATCCATGAGGGGAACGATGACGTTCAGTCCCGGCTCCAGGATTTTGGAATATTTTCCCAACCTCTCGACGACATATTTGCTGCCCTGCGGCACAATCCGAACACCCAATATGAGCGTCGCCAAAGCTAAAACGACAACTGTGCCGAAAAAAATTGTTGTTCCATCCATACGAAATCTCCCTCCTCATTCAGATTTCCAAAATATCAAGTATTTTGTCAATGACCTCATTGAATTCCGCAGGCTTTCGACAGATTTCCTCAACATGCAAGTCTCTAATGTTGTCCAACACCAATCCATTGGTCACAGCGGTTAAAATTAAAACGGGAACATCGGGGTCGGTCTTTAGATCTGGAATCTCGTTGTTACGAACCTTTGATAAAAGTGTCGAGCCCGCCTTACGGGGTGGTACCGTGTCGCCCATAATCGTGCCGGGAGCAAACATGATATCAAGCACAATTAGATTATATTTTTTTTTGCGAAGTAAGTCAATGGCCTGGTCGCTGTTTTCAGCAAGGTCAACTTCGATGTTTTTATCCTGCAGAATCTCAAAATAGGGAGTCACACTCCAATCCTCGTCATCGACAAAAAGAATGCGCTTTGACATGGCCTACTTCTCCCTTGGATTTTTGGGCAGAATGACAAAAAAAGTTGTTGCGTAACCCTCGTAGTTCATGACTTTCTTGGGATCGCTGTAATAGGGTTTACTATGGACGAAAATCTTCCCTTTGTGATTGACTACACATTTCTTCGCTATCTTCAGGCCCAACCCCGTGCCCGGTATGAAACGGGTGGGGTCCAGTATATCGCTGCGCGTAAATCCCTCGAAAATTTTCTCATACAATCTTTCAGGTATTCCCACACCGTTGTCTTTGATCGAGATTTCAACCTTCCTGCCGTGGTCTTCGCCCCTGATTTCGATGCTCTCCTTGGCGTACGAGTATTTGATGGCGTTATCGATGAGGTTGGTGAAAACCTGTTCCATTTGGGTTTTATCAAAGTAAATGGGTGGCAGTTTCTTTAGGCTATCGTAGACGATGATAGTGATTCCGCGCTTCTGGGCGGTCTCGCGAAATCTTTCCGCGCACAAGGTGAGCGTTTCATTAATCAAGCCTTCTTCAAAATTTAAACCTCTTTGCTCAAGGGATTCACTTGCAGAAAACAGCGCGTTGCGCATTTGCCGATCGGCGCGAAAAGCTTCTTCCTGGACAATTCTGGCAACCTGGCTAACCTTCTCGTCAGCGCCGTATTTCTTCTCCAGATAATATTTTAGCCCGCCCAACT